>NZ_JAJSRO010000017.1:0-141542 GCF_021283425.1 Pseudomonas sp. NMI542_15
TAACACCCAAGCAATTTGCTGACGCAGATTGCGGTGGTGAAGATGATACGAACCGAAAGTTCGCAAAAAACCACAAACATCACATATCCGAATTCGCTGGGCTGTCCATCTGGACATTCTGGCTACAGAATTTCTTGACGACCATAGAGCATTGGAACCACCTGATCCCATCCCGAACTCAGCAGTGAAACGATGCATCGCCGATGGTAGTGTGGGGTTTCCCCATGTGAGAGTAGGTCATCGTCAAGATTCATTTCGCAAAACCCCTATCTGCGCATGCAGGTAGGGGTTTTGTCTTTGGGGGCAAAAAATTCAGCCCAGCTCGAATCCCTGTGGGAGCGGGCTTGCCCCGCGAACACGGGCGAAGCCCGTGGCATCCACCGCGCAGCCTGTTTCGCGGGCACGCCCGCTCCTACAGTGAAAGGGGCAACGCCAGCCAAGGGGGCTCAAAATGATGGCATTCGGCCCTTTCATGTTCGCGTGATATCGTTCCCCCTCAGCCACCAGCGCCTGCCAGAGACCCGCCGATGCCCAACATCACCCACCTCCACCCCGGCTTCATGATCGTCCACGGCAACCGCCTCGACGACCTGCGCAGCCTGGTGGTGAGCTGGATGCGTCGCTACCCCTTGGCGCCGCTGGAAAACGAAATTGCCCTGGTGCAAAGCAATGGCATCGCCCAATGGCTCAAACTCGCGCTGGCTGAAGACCCGCAGGCAGATGACCTGGGCGGCTGCGGCATCGCCGCCGCAATCGATGTGCAACTGCCCGGCAGCTTCATGTGGCAGTTGTACCGAAGCGTGCTGGGCCGTGACGAAATTCCCGAGGTTTCCCTGCTCGACAAGGCCCCGCTGACCTGGCGACTGATGCGCCTGCTGCCGGCCCTGATCGAGCGCCCGCATTTCGAGCCGCTGCGGCGCTTCCTCACCGACGACAGTGACCTACGCAAGCGTTACCAGCTCGCCGAGCGCCTGGCTGACCTGTTCGACCAGTACCAGGTCTACCGTGCCGATTGGCTCAAGGACTGGGCTGCGGGCGAGCACATCCTCAACACCGCCCGCGGCGAGCGCAAAGCGCTGCCCCCGGGCAACCGCTGGCAAGCCGAACTGTGGCGTGCGCTGCTGGAGGATGTTGGCCAAGAGGGGATGGCACAGAGCCGCGCCGGCGTGCATCAACGCTTCGTCGAGCGTATCAACAGCTTGCAGCAGGCACCCGCAGGGCTCCCGCCGCGGGTGATCGTGTTCGGTATCTCTTCGCTGCCTGCCCAGGCCCTGGAGGCATTGGCGGGCCTGGCGCGTTTCAGCCAGGTGCTGCTGTGCGTGCACAACCCCTGCCGCCACCACTGGGCCGATATCGTTGCCGACAAGGATCTGCTGCGCCATCAGTACAAGCGCCAGCAGCGCAAGCAGGGCATGCCCCTGCAACTGGACGACCAGTCGCTGCATCAACATGCCCACCCGTTGCTGGCAGCCTGGGGCAAACAAGGTCGCGACTATATCAACCTGCTCGACAGCTATGACGACCCTGGCAGCTACCAAGGTGTGTTCAGCGATGGCCGCATCGACCTTTTCAGTGACGGTTCGCCCACAACCCTGCTTAACCAACTGCAGGACGACATTCTTGAACTGCGCCCGCTCGCCGAAACCCGCGAGCTGTGGCCGCCAGTCGACACGGCGAAGGACCGCTCTGTTCGATTCCACATTGCCCACAGCCCGCAACGTGAAGTGGAGATCCTGCACGACCAACTGCTGGCCCGCTTCAGCGCCGACCCGACGTTGCGCCCGCGTGACGTGATCGTCATGCTGCCGGCTGTCGACACCTATGCGCCTCATATCCGCGCAGTGTTCGGCCAGTTGCACCGCAATGATCCACGCTACATTCCATTCACCCTCACTGACCAGGGCCAGCGCGGTCGCGAGCCTTTGCTGATCGCCCTCGAACACCTGCTCAAGTTGCCAGACAGCCGCTTTGCGGTCAGCGAAGTACTTGACCTGCTGGACGTCCCGGCAGTCCGCGCCCGCTTCGGTATCCGCGAAAACGAATTGCCCACGCTGCACCGCTGGATCGAGGGCGCAGGTATCCGTTGGGGCATCAACGCCGAGCAGCGGGCCAGCCTGGGCTTGCCCGCCGGGCTTGAACAGAACAGCTGGCGCTTCGGCCTGCGGCGCATGCTGCTGGGCTATGCCGTGGGGGTGGGCGAAGCCTGTGACGGCATCGAACCCTATGATGAAATCGGTGGCCTGGACGCGGCACTGATCGGCCCGCTGGTCGCACTGCTTGATGCGCTCGAAGTGGCCTGCCAGGCCTTGTCCGAGCCTGCGACCGTCAGCGAGTGGGGCGAGCGCCTGCATGCTTTGCTGCAGGTGTTTTTCCTCGCTGAGGGCGAGCGTGACGAGCTCCTGCTGATGCAGCTGCAGGAGCTGCGCGATGGCTGGCTTGAGGTGTGCGAGGCCGTCGGCCTGCAAGACCCGTTGCCGCTCACCGTAGTGCGTGAAGCCTGGCTGTCGGGCCTCGACCAGGGCAAGCTGTCGCAACGCTTCCTCGCCGGCTCGGTGAACTTCTGCACCCTCATGCCTATGCGCGCCATCCCGTTCCGGGTGGTCTGCCTGCTGGGCATGAACGATGGTGATTACCCGCGCGCCCAGCAACCACTGGACTTCGACCTGATGGCCAGCGACTACCGCCCCGGTGACCGCTCACGGCGCGAAGACGATCGTTACCTGTTGCTGGAAGCGCTGCTGTCGGCGCGTGACCAGCTGTACGTCAGCTGGGTCGGGCGCAGTATCCGCGACAACAGCGAGCGACCTGCCTCGGTCCTGGTAGGCCAGTTGCGTGATCACATCGCTGCAGGCTGGCATCTGGCCGGGGCGCAGGAGGGGTCGCCAGCGCAACCGGGCGAGCAACTGCTGCACGCACTGACCCAGGAGCATCCCCTGCAGCCTTTCAGCTCACGCTACTTCCAGAAGGGCAGCCCGTTGTTCAGCTTCGCCCACGAATGGCAGCTGCTGCACCAGCAGGGCGAGGAGGATGAGCAGATTGATACCGGCCTGCCGCCTTATCTTGACGATGAAGCCCTGAGCCTGACCCAGCTCAATGACTTTTTGCGCCACCCGGTGCGGCATTTCTTCAGCCAGCGCTTGAAGGTGTACTTCGAGGCGCTGGAAGCGCCCACTCCGGACGAAGAACCTTTTGTCCTTGATACCCTGCAGCGCTATGGCGCCAGTGAAAGCCTGCTTGGCGCCGCGCTGGCCGAACCGGATAACGCCGAACAGGCCTTGCGGGCCCAGGCCAGGCGCCTTCAGGCCTGTGGTTTGCTGCCGCTGGCCGGTTTCGGCGAGCTGCTGCAAAGCGAGTTGATCGAACCGCTCCCCGACCTGCTGCAACGTCACCAGCAGTTGCTGCAACGCTGGCCGCAGCCGGTCGAGGGCGCCTTGCCGGTGCATTTCAGGCACGGCCAGCACCGCCTCGAAGGCTGGCTGGGGCGGGTCTTCCAGGCGGATGACCAGAGCCTGCTCAGTATCACCACCGTACCCAATACGATCAGCGCAGGGCGCAACAACCTTAAGTGGCACCGCCTGATCGCCCCTTGGGTTACGCACCTGGCGGCCTGTGCGGCGGGCTATTCCTATTACAGTGCCTTGGTAGCCAGCGACCTGACCCTGTTGCTCGCACCGCTGGCGCAACAGCAGGCTGCGCAGCTGTTGGGCGACCTGCTGGTGGCCCGTCAGGCGGCGATGAATGCGCCGTTGCCCGTCGCGGCCAAGACCGCGTTCGCCTGGCTGGCCGAGGACGATGCCGATAAAGCCCTGGCTGCAGCTGCGCGCGCCTACGAAGGCGATGAACGCACCCGTTTCGGCGAGCGAAGTGAGAGCATTGCCTTGGCCCGCCAGTTCCGCGACTTTGCCGCACTCACCGCTGACGAAACCTTTGAAGGCTGGTGCGAAACCTTGTACCGCCCATTGTTCACCGCCCCTTGGCAGACCCTGGGCAACTCGGAGAAAGGCGCATGACCCAGGACCGTCCCCTGGCACTGAGTTTCCCCCTGCACGGCAGCCAGCTGATCGAGGCCAGCGCTGGCACGGGCAAGACCTTTACCATCTCGGCGCTGTACTTGCGCCTGATCCTCGGTCATGGGGGCGAGCAGGGCTTCGCACGCGAGCTGCTGCCACCGCAAATCCTCGTGGTCACCTTCACTGATGCAGCCACCAAAGAGCTGCGCGAACGCATCCGCGCGCGCCTGGCGGAGGCTGCACGGTTCTTCCGTGGCGAACTGGAAGGCGCCGATCCGCTGTTGCACCAACTGAGTGACGATTACCCGCAAGAGGCTTGGCCACGTTGTGCCGGCCGCCTGGAAATCGCCGTGCAGTGGATGGACGAGGCGGCGGTATCGACCATCCACGGCTGGTGCCAGCGCATGCTGCGTGAGCATGCCTTCGACAGCGGCAGCCTGTTCACCCAGACCCTGGAAACCGACCACAGCGAGTTGCTGGGCCAGGTGATGCGCGATTACTGGCGGCGCTTCTGCTATGGCATGCAAGGTGACGCACTGGCCTGGGTGCGTGACAACTGGGGTAGCCCCGATGCTTTGCTGCCGCGCATTCGCCCACTGTTCGGCCGCGTGCGTGCCCAGCAGGATGGGCCAGAGCCAGCCGCATTGATCCAGGCCTCGCTGCAGCAACGTGGCGAACAGTTGGCCAGGCTGAAAGCACCGTGGGCGCAGTGGGCCGAAGAACTGCGGCAGATCTGCCGCGATGCGCTGGCTGCCAAGCAGGTCGATGGCCGCAAGATGCAAGCCCGTTACTTCGAGCCTTGGTTCGACAAGCTCTGCGCCTGGGCCGGGGATGAGCAACGGGTAGAGCTCGACTTGGGCACGGGCTTCACCCGCCTGACCCCGGCGGGCATGGCCGAGGCCTGGAAGGGGGAACCGCCCGAGCACCCGGGCCTGAACGCCATGCAGAGCTTGCAGCAGCAATTGCAGGCCCTGGACAGTCCGGATGCCGCCCTGCTTGAGCACGCGGCCAATTGGGTATTGGCGCGTTTCGAAGTGGAGAAGCGCCGGCGTGCAGAAATGGGCTTCGACGACATGCTCGTGCGCTTGCAGCACGCCCTTGCCAGTGAGGCCGGCGAGCGCCTGGCCAGCCTGATCCGTGAACAGTTCCCGGTAGCCCTGATCGACGAGTTTCAGGATACCGACCCGGTGCAGTACGGCATTTTCGAGCGCATCTACCCTGTCAGCGAAAACCGCGCAGAAACCGGCCTGTTCATGATCGGCGACCCCAAGCAGGCGATCTACGCCTTTCGAGGGGCCGACATCTACACCTACCTTGCTGCCCGGCGCGCCACCAGCGGCCGCCTGCACAGCCTGGACACCAACTACCGGTCCAGCAAGGCCATGGTCGCGGCGGTCAACCAGGTGTTCCTGCAGGCCGAGGCGCGTGAGGCGGGGCGGGGGGCGTTTCTGTTCCGCGAGGCCGATGACAACCCGTTGCCGTTCGTCGAGGTCCGCGCCAAGGGCCGTGGCGAACAGCTGCTGATTGACGGGGTTGCCAGTGCAGCCCTGCACTGCTGGCAGCTGCAAAGCGAAGAACCAGTCTCCAGCAGTGTCTACCGCCAGCAGCTGGCAGCCAGTTGCGCCAGCCATATCGTCGCCTTGCTCAATGGCGGTCAGCAGGGCACGGCGGGCTTCCAGAATGCCGAGGGCGAATTGCGCCCGTGCCTGCCCTCCGACATTGCCATCCTGGTGCGTGACGGGCATGAAGCGCAGATGGTGCGCGCCGAATTGGCCGCACGCGATGTGCGCAGTGTGTACCTGTCAGACAAAGACTCGGTATTCACGGCTCAGGAGGCCCACGATGTGCTGGCCTGGCTCAAGGCCTGCGCCGAGCCAGACTCGGAGCGCCTGCTCAAGGCGGCCCTGGCCAGCCTCACCCTGGGCTTGTCGCTGGTAGCGCTGGACCGCTTGAACCAGGACGAACGGGTCTGGGAAGGCTGGGTCATGCGTTTTCGCCATTATCGCGATACCTGGCAACGCCAAGGCGTGTTGCCCATGCTGCGGCACCTGCTGCATGACTTCGAGCTGCCGCGCACGCTGGTCCGCCGCAGTGATGGCGAGCGTGTCCTGACCAACCTGCTGCACCTGGCCGAGCTGTTGCAGCAGGCGGCGGGTGAGCTGGACGGCGAACAGGCGCTGATCCGCCACCTCGCCGATCATCTGGCCAGTTCCGGGCAGGCCGGTGAAGAGCAGATCCTGCGCCTGGAAAGCGACGAGCAGCTGGTCAAGGTGGTGACCATCCACAAGTCCAAGGGCCTGGAGTATCCCTTGGTCTACCTGCCGTTCATCTGCACCAGCAAGCCGGTGGATGGCAGCCGCCTGCCACTGGCCTGGCATGACAGCGAAGGTAACGCCCACCTCACCCTCACCCCGAACCCGCTACAGATCGAGCGCGCCGATGACGAGCGCCTGGCCGAAGACCTGCGTCTGCTCTACGTAGCCCTGACCCGTGCCCAGCATGCTTGCTGGCTAGGTGTTGCCGACCTCAAGCGCGGTAACCAGAAGACTTCGCAGCTGCACCGCTCGGCTTTTGGCTACCTGCTGGGTGGCGGCCTTGCCCTGGCGGGCTCGGAGCAGCTTGCAGGCTGGTTGCAAGCGTTGGCGTCAACATGCCCGTACATCACCTGCTCGGGCCTGCCGCAGGCTGATGACCGGGTGTATCGCATGCCGCACGCCGAATGTGAGCGTGTGCCCGCACGCAAACCGCGCCGCGCGGCAGCCGAGCATTGGTGGATCGCCTCGTATAGCGCCCTGCGCATCGGCGATCAGACGCTTGTTGCCGACAGCTCGCAGGCACAGCAGTTGCTGGATGACGAAGTGGTCGATGCCCAGATACTGCGAGAGGTACCGGCCGACAGTGGCGATATCCACCGCTTTCCGCGAGGGCCGAACCCTGGCACTTTCCTGCATGGCTTGCTGGAATGGGCCGGCCGGGAGGGCTTCAGCCAGGTCAGCGAAAACCCTCAGCAGATCGAGCGTACCGTGGGCCAGCGCTGTAATCGCCGTGACTGGGCGGGCTGGATTCCCACCCTCAGCCACTGGATGCAACGCCTGCTGGGCGAGACGCTGCCATTGCCGGGCTGTGAAAAGGGCGTGACGCTCGGGCAGTTGCGTCATTACCAGATCGAAATGGAGTTCTGGTTCGCCAGCCACCGGGTCGACACCGAACAACTCGACCGCCTGGTGGCGCGCCACACCCACCCCGGCCTGGCGCGCCCGGCGGCGCAGCCGACCGTGCTCAACGGCATGTTCAAAGGTTTCATCGACCTGGCGTTCGAGCTGGACGGGCGTTACTACGTGACTGACTACAAGTCCAACTGGCTGGGCCCGGATATCCAGGCCTACGACGCCATGGCCATGGAAAAGGCCATTCTCGAGCACCGCTACGACCTGCAGTACGTCTTGTACCTGCTGGCCCTGCACCGCCAGTTGCGCGCTCGCTTGCCGGACTACGATTACGACCGCCATGTTGGCGGTGCATTGTTCATCTTCCTGCGGGGCGCCAGCAGCAGTGGCCACGGTGTGTATCACACCAAGCCACCGCGCGAGCTGATTGAACGCCTTGATGCGCTGTTCCGTGGCGAGCACCCGCCGGCACAGCAAGACCTGTTTGCCGGAGCCGTGATATGAGCCGCGCCAAGCGCCGAAACCTGGTCGACCTGTTGCCCACCCCGTTGCACGCCGAACACCTGCTGGCGCTGGCGCCACAGCATGACAGCGGTGACCTGCTGCAACTGCTCGACCGCTGGGTAGAGCGGGGCTGGCTGCGTGCCCTGGACCGCGCGTTCGTCTCGTTCCTCGAAGAGCGCGCCCCCGGTAGCGACCCCCTGCTATTGCTGGCGGCGGCGCTGGCCAGCCACCAACTGGGCCACGGGCATGTCTGCCTGGACCTGCAACAAACCCTGGCCGAGCCCGATTTTGCATTGTCACTGCCGCCGGAAGGCGACGCCTTGACAGGCCCCTTGCTGCTGCCCTCGCAGTTGCTGGCCGACCTCGATTTGAAGGACTGGCGCCAACGCATCGCCGCCAGCGCGCTGGTGGCTGCCGGCGATACCCCGGGGCAGCAGGCGCGGCCACTGGTGCTCAGCGGTGAGCGCTTGTACCTGCGCCGCTACTGGCGCTACGAGCGGCGCATCGACCAGATCCTGCGCCAGCGCCTGACCCAGGCCGAGGCGCCGCTGGCCGATCTGTCAGGTCGCCTGTCGCAACTGTTCGAAGGGGGAGCGCCAGCTGGCCAGGTGGACTGGCAGAAGCTTGCCTGTGCGCTGGCAACCCGTGCCGGTTTCAGCATCATCACCGGTGGCCCCGGCACAGGCAAAACCACTACCGTGGTGCGCCTGCTGGCCTTGCTGCAGGGGCCGGCAGTGGAGCAGGGCAGGCCGCTGCGCATCCGCTTGGCCGCGCCGACCGGCAAGGCTGCTGCGCGCCTGACGGAGTCGATTGGCCAGCAAGTCGAGCGCTTGCAGGTCAGCGCCGAAGTACGTGATCAGATCCCCACTGAAGTCAGCACTGTGCACCGTCTGCTCGGCAGCCGCCCCGGCTCGCGGCACTTTCGCCACCATGCAGGCAACCCGTTGCCGCTGGACGTGCTGGTGGTCGATGAAGCGTCGATGATCGACCTGGAAATGATGGCTAACCTGCTCGACGCCCTGCCACCCCGCGCGCGCCTGGTGCTACTGGGCGACAAGGACCAGCTGGCTTCGGTCGAGGCCGGTGCGGTGCTGGGCGACCTGTGTCGGGATGCCGAGGGGGGCCACTATTCGTCGGCGACCTCTGCGTGGCTGGAACAG
Organism: Pseudomonas sp. NMI542_15; assembly: GCF_021283425.1. Lineage (NCBI taxonomy): Bacteria > Pseudomonadati > Pseudomonadota > Gammaproteobacteria > Pseudomonadales > Pseudomonadaceae > Pseudomonas > Pseudomonas sp. NMI542_15. The sequence continues at coordinate 8,842 of NZ_JAJSRO010000017.1, forward strand.
ATCAGCGGCGAGTCGCTGGCCGCCAGCGGCCTGAAGGCCGGTGATGAGCAGCGCAACCCGCTGGCCCAGCAATTGGTGATGCTGCGCTTCTCACGGCGCTTCGGGGAAGGCAGCGGTATTGGTCAACTGGCGCGGCTGGTCAACTGCCAGGACTCCCATGCGGCGCGCAACCTGCTGGCCACGCCGCCGGCCGATGTGCACAGCCTTGCCCTCAAGCACGAGCAGGACCGGGCTTTCGACCGCCTGCTACTCGACGGCCTGAACCGCGGTGCCGAAGGCCCGCAAGGCTATCGCAGCTACCTGCGCACACTTGGCCGCTACCGGCCTGCACTCGAAACTGCATTTGACGACCCCGCGTGGGAGCAATGGGCGGGCAAGGTGCTGCACAGCTTCGAGGACTTCCAGTTGCTGTGCGCGGTGCGTCGTGGCGCCTGGGGTGTCGAAGGCCTCAACGAACGGGTGGCGCGGGTGCTGCACGCTGCCGGGCTGATCGATAGCCAGCAGCCCTGGTACGAAGGCCGTCCGGTGCTGGTGACCCGCAACGACTACGGGCTGGGGCTGATGAACGGCGACATCGGTATCGCCCTGCGCCTGCCGGACGAGCGTGGTGAGCCGCTGCTGCGGGTGGCCTTCCCGCGTAACGACGGCAGTGGTGGTGTGCGTTTCGTGCTGCCGAGCCGGCTCAATGAAGTGGAAACGGTATTCGCCATGACCGTGCACAAGTCCCAGGGCTCGGAGTTCAGCCACACGGCCCTGGTGCTGCCGGATGCGCTCAACCCGGTGCTGACCAAGGAACTGGTGTACACCGGCATCACCCGGGCCAAGCACTGCTTCAGCCTGGTCGAGCCACGCCAGGGCATTTTCGAAGAAGCGGTGGCGCGCAAGGTGCGGCGTATTTCCGGGTTGATGCTCGAACAGGTGTAAGACCGCGAGGCCCTAGCGCTGGCTTGCCGGCGAAAGGGCCATCAATCCCGATACATGAGGGGCTCCTTCCTACAACGATGCGGCCATGTGCTATCGTTGCGCCGATAGCGGTAAGGACTTTAAGAGATTTCCCACATGAACGTGGCCGCAAGGCGAGTGACAAGCTGTGCGCTTTCGCTACTGCTGGCCGGCCTGTTCTATTGCGCAGACCCTGCCCGGGCAGACCCCGGCACAACCGCCGCCCAGGCGCAGCAACGTGCAAAGGCCGTCACCCAGGTGGTCCTGGGCATCTTCAGTTACGCCCGCTGGCCCGTCGAACCCTCACCCTTGCGTTTGTGCCTGGTCGGCCCGACCGAGTACGCCGATGACCTGATCAAAGGCCATGTTCAGGAGTCCGGGCGCCCGCTGCAGGTGCGGCGCCTGCTGGCAGAAGACACCCAGGTCGCCCAGGCCTGCGATGCCATCTACATCGGCAAACTCGACCAAGGCCAGCGCGACCGGCTGTTCGAGCGCGTCAGCGGCCACCCGGTACTGAGCATCAGCGAAGCGAACGACCCGTGCACGGTTGGTAGCCTGTTCTGCCTGCGGGTCAGCGATCAGCAGGTGGCCTTTGACGTCAACCTCGACTCGGTGGCGCGTTCCGGCGTACGCATCCACCCCAGTGTGCTGCAATTGTCGCGGCGCCGGGCGGTGCAGCCATGAAGCCGACCCGCAAGCATGGCGTGCGCCCAACCCTGCGTTCGGTGCTTGGGCGTGGCCACCTCAGCGTTGCCTTGCTCGCCGTGGGCCTGGCCGGTATTTCACTTACCCTGCTGGGCGTGCTGGCCTTGCGTGTCTACGCCAATCACAACCTGCACCTGATCGCCCGTTCGATCAGCTACACCGTGGAAGCGGCGGTGGTATTCGATGACAGTGCCGCAGCCAATGAATCGCTGGTGCTGATCGCCAGCAAAGAGGAGGTGGCCGAGGCCAAGGTCTTCAACGACGAAGGCGAGCTGCTGGCGCACTGGCAACGGGGCGATACGGGCATGCTCGCCAAGCTTGAAGTGCAGGTTGCCACCGCCTTGCTGGATGAACCGATCAACCTGCCGATCCTGCACCAGCAGCAGCAGGTCGGGCACATCGAACTGGTTGGCCAGGGCCGTAGCCTGTTGCTGTTCCTGCTGAGTGGCTTGGCCGGCATCCTGTTCTGCACAATACTCAGTGCCTTGGCTGCGCAATACCTGTCGCGGCGCCTGCTCAGCGATATCGTCCGCCCGCTGCGTGGCTTGGCCAGCGTCGCCCACGCCGCCCGCCGCGAGCGCAGTTTTGACCGGCGCGTGCCGGAAGCGGGGATTGCAGAACTCAACGAACTGGGCAACGACTTCAATGCCTTGCTCGACGAACTCGAGGTATGGCACAGCCACCTGCAGAACGAAAACCAGACCCTGGCGCACCAGGCCAGTCACGACAGCCTGACCGGCCTGCCCAACCGCGCCTTCTTCGAGGGGCGGCTGAGCCGTAGCGTGCGTAACGCGGCGCGGCAGCAGGAACACCTGGCGCTGCTGTTCCTCGACAGCGACCACTTCAAGCAGATCAACGACACGCTCGGCCATGCCGTGGGCGACGAAGTGCTGATCAGCGTGGCCGACCGCGTGCGGGCCCAGCTGCGCGAACACGACCTGGTGGCACGCTTGGGCGGTGATGAGTTCGCGGTGCTGCTGACGCCTTTGCAGTCGCGCGAGGACGCCGAGCACATTGCCGAAAAGATCATTGCCAGCATGCAGCTGCCCGTGCAGTTGGACAGTGGCCGCAGTATCGCCACCTCACTGAGTGTCGGTATTGCCTATTACCCGGATGACGGCGCTGACCCCGCCAGTCTTCTCAATGCCGCCGATGCGGCGATGTACCAGGCCAAGCGCAAGCGCCGTGGCCATTGGCAAGTGGCGCAGACGGAACGGTCCGCCAGTGAAATCAAGAACAGGAGTTGAACACGTGATACACGCTTTACGCTTTTCCCTTTGGACCTTGTTACTCGCCGTGCTGGCGCTGACCGGTTGCCAGAGCGCACCCCCCAAGGGCCTTACCCCAGAACAGATTGCCGTACTCAAGCGCGAAGGGTTTACCCCGACCGATGAAGGCTGGGCTTACGACTTGTCTGGCAAGGTGCTGTTCGGCAGCGATCTGGACGGCCTCAACGGCCAGAGCCAGGCGATTGTCGAACGCATTGGCAAGGCGTTGCTTGGCGTTGGCATCCAGGGCGTACGGGTGGATGGCCATGCCGATTCGTCGGGCAAAGCGGCGTACAACCAGCAGCTGTCCGAGCGCCGCGCGCAGAGCGTGACCAGGGCGCTGGTCGGGGTTGGCATGCAGGCGCAGAACATCCAGAGCCGCGGCCTGGGCAGCACACAACCGGTGGCGGACAACCGTACCAGTGCGGGGCGCACCGAGAACCGTCGGGTGTCGATCGTGGTGGCGTCCTACTGACCGCTGTCCGCTGAGCTATCACACTTCTCTGTATGAGCAGCCTTGTGCTGCGAAGAGGCCAGACCAGGCACAGCAGCCGTATTGCCATGACTGGCCCCTTCGCAGCACAAGGCTGCTCCTACAAAGGCGCTACGCAGCACCATCACTCCTGGGCAAAGCGCATCTCGCGAGTTTCGCCCATCAACAACGGTGCATTCGCCTCGGTCACCCCACGGATGTAATCCCACAGCAGGGTAATGCGCTTCAATTTGCGCAAATCCTCCCGGCAGTACATCCAGAACTGCCGCGTCACCTCGATCTCCTCGGGCAGCACCGTCACCAGTCGCGGGTCTTGCGCCGCAAGGAAGCACGGCAGTATCGCCAGCCCACGCCCCTGCAACGCGGCGGTGTACTGCGCAATCACACTGGTACTGCGCAAGTGTGCGCTGGCGCCGGGAATCAGGTTGGCCAGGTACAAAAGCTCCGAACTGAACGCCAGGTCATCCACGTAACTGATGAACGGGTGTTTGGCCAAGTCCGCTACCTGGCGGATCGGTGCATGGCTGTCCAGGTAGTCCTGGGTCGCATACAGCCGCAAGCGGTAGTCGCACAGCTTGCAGCACACATAAGGCCCATGCTCCGGTCGCTCCAGGGCAATTACGATGTCCGCCTCACGCTTGGACAGGCTGATGAAGTGCGGCAGCGGCAGGATATCCACAGAAATCGCCGGGTAGGCATCGACGAAGTGGCTTAGCTGCGGGGTAACGAAAAAGCTGCCGAAGCCTTCGGTGCAGCCCATGCGTACATGCCCCGACAATGCCACGCCCGACCCGGACACCTGCTCGCACGCCATGTGCAGCGTGCTTTCGATCGATTCGGCATAACCGAGCAAGCGCTGCCCCTCGGCGGTAAGGACAAAGCCGTTGGTCCGCGACTTTTCAAACAACAGCGTGCCCAACGCCCCCTCCAGCGAGCTGATGCGCCGCGACACCGTGGTGTAGTCCACGCTCAGGCGTTTGGCAGCGCTGCTGGCCTTGCGGGTGCGCGCCACTTCGAGGAAAAACTTCAGGTCGTCCCAGTTGAGCGCGCTCAGGGATGTGAGGTCTTTTTGCATGATGATCCGGTTTTTTTGTGCGTTCTTGTTGGATGTTTGCACATCTATACTCGAAACAAGCCTCAGGACGCCACCTCGCGTTTGCTTGGCGCTGGCGATCTCGTCCCGACAATAATTCCAAGGAGAACGCAGATGAACGCACCGCAATCCCCAAACCAGGCCAAGGTAGAGCAGGTGAAGCTGCTGATCGACGGCCAGTGGGTCGAGTCAAAGACCACCGAATGGCGCGACATCGTCAACCCGGCCACCCAAGAGGTGCTGGCGCGGGTGCCGTTCGCCACCGTCGAGGAAGTCGACGCTGCCGTGGCCGCTGCCCACCGCGCCTTCCAGACTTGGCGAAACACCCCGATCGGCGCGCGCATGCGCATCATGCTCAAGCTGCAGGCGCTGATCCGCGAACACACCAAACGCATTGCCCAGGTGCTCAGCGCCGAGCAGGGCAAAACCCTGGCCGACGCTGAAGGCGATATTTTCCGCGGCCTGGAAGTGGTCGAACACGCCGCGTCCATTGGCACCCTGCAAATGGGCGAATTTGCCGAGAACGTCGCCGGCGGTGTCGATACCTACACCCTGCGCCAGCCAATCGGCGTATGCGCCGGTATCACCCCGTTCAACTTCCCGGCCATGATCCCGCTGTGGATGTTCCCCATGGCCATCGTGTGTGGCAACACCTTCGTGCTCAAACCGTCCGAGCAAGATCCGCTGTCGACCATGCTGCTGGTCGAGCTGGCGCTGGAAGCCGGCGTACCGGCCGGCGTGCTCAACGTGGTGCATGGCGGTAAGCAAGTGGTGGATGCCATCTGCACTCACCCGGATATCAAGGCCATTTCGTTCGTCGGCTCTACTGAAGTCGGCACCCACGTGTACAACCTCGGCAGCCAGCACGGCAAGCGCGTGCAGTCGATGATGGGTGCCAAGAACCACGCAGTGGTGCTGCCCGATGCCAACCGCACGCAAACCATCAACGCCCTGGTCGGTGCCGCCTTCGGCGCGGCGGGCCAACGCTGCATGGCCACCTCGGTGGCGGTGCTGGTGGGCAAGGCCCGTGAGTGGCTGCCCGACATCAAGGAAGCGGCAAGCAAACTGAAGGTCAATGCCGGCTGCGAACCGGGCACCGACGTTGGCCCGGTGGTTTCCAAACGCGCCAAGGAGCGTGTGCTGGGCCTGATCGAAAGCGGCATCAAGGAAGGCGCCAAGCTGGAACTCGACGGCCGCGAGGTCACGGTGCCCGGTTACGAGCCGGGCAACTTCGTTGGCCCAACCCTGTTCTCGGGCGTGAAGACCGACATGCAGGTCTATACCCAGGAAATCTTCGGCCCGGTACTGGTTACCCTGGAGGTCGATACCCTCGACGAGGCCATCGCCCTGGTCAACGCCAACCCGTTCGGTAATGGCACCGGGCTGTTCACCCAGAGCGGCGCGGCAGCGCGCAAGTTCCAGAGCGAAATTGATATCGGCCAGGTCGGCATCAACATCCCGATCCCGGTACCGGTACCGTTCTTCAGCTTCACCGGCTCCCGCGGCTCCAAGCTCGGCGACCTCGGCCCGTACGGCAAGCAAGTGGTGCAGTTCTACACTCAGACCAAGACCGTCACCGCTCGCTGGTTCGATGACGACAGCGTCAATGACGGTGTGAACACCACCATCAGCCTGCGCTAAGGAGAAGTCATGCGTATTGCATTCATTGGTCTGGGCAATATGGGTGCGCCCATGGCCCGCAACCTGATCAAGGCCGGGCATCAACTGAACCTGTTCGACCTCAACAAGGCCGTGCTGGCCGAGCTGGCAGAGCTGGGTGGGCAGATCAGCCCATCACCCAAGGACGCGGCAGCCAACAGCGAGCTGGTGATCACCATGCTGCCGGCTGCTGCCCATGTACGCAGCGTGTACCTGAACGAAGATGGCGTGCTGGCCGGTATTCGTGCCGGTACGCCTACCGTGGACTGCAGCACCATCGACCCGCAAACCGCCCGTGATGTGTCCAAGGCGGCAGCGGCCAAAGGCGTAGACATGGGCGACGCGCCGGTGTCCGGTGGCACTGGCGGCGCGGCGGCCGGCACCCTTACCTTCATGGTAGGCGCCAGTGCCGAGCTGTTCGCCACGCTCAAGCCGGTACTGGAGCAGATGGGCCGCAACATCGTGCACTGCGGTGAAGTCGGCACCGGGCAGATCGCCAAAATCTGCAACAACCTGCTGCTGGGCATCTCGATGGTCGGTGTGTCCGAGGCCATGGCCCTGGGCAACGCGCTGGGCATCGATACCAAGGTGCTGGCCGGCATCATCAACAGTTCGACCGGGCGTTGCTGGAGTTCGGACACCTACAACCCGTGGCCGGGCATTATCGAAACGGCGCCGGCATCGCGTGGTTATACCGGTGGCTTTGGCGCCGAACTGATGCTCAAGGATTTGGGGCTGGCCACTGAAGCGGCACGCCAGGCTCACCAACCGGTGATCCTGGGTGCTGTGGCCCAGCAGCTGTACCAGGCCATGAGCCTGCGTGGCGAGGGTGGCAAGGACTTCTCGGCCATCGTCGAGGGTTATCGCAAGAAAGATTGACGCAAGAGGTGGGCTTCATCGCGGGCCAGGCGGCCTTCCCTCTGTAACTGCGCACCAGAGGGAAGGGCACCTGCCCCGCGATTTTTTTTGCCCGTATTTCAGGCTAGAGATGGTTGTAGGAGCAGCCTTGTGCTGCGAAGAGGCCAGCCAAGACAACACAACTGCTGTGTCTGAACTGGCCTCTTCGCAGCACAAGACTGCTCCTACACAGGGCTATGTGTAGCTTCAGGGATCAGGCGAAGACAAAATACTTGCGCACGGTCTCGACCACTTCCCAGGTGCCTTTCATACCTGGTTCGATCACGAACACGTCGCCGGCCTTCAGGTGCTTCGGCTCTTCGCCTTCCGGGGTGATGATGCAGTAGCCATCGAGGAAGTGGCAGAACTCCCACTTCTCGTAGTTGACCTCGAACTTGCCCGGGGTGCAGATCCAGGTGCCCATGATCTTGCTGCCGTCGGCCGACAGGTAGGCATTGAGGTTGACGGTGTGCGGATCGCCGCCGATGCGCTTCCACTTGGTGGCGTCCACGACCGGCGTCGGGCAGGTTTCGCGCAGGACGGTGATGAAATCGGACATGTGGCAACTCCTGGTGACTGGCTGAATGACGGGTCACCATAGGGCCATCGGCCGAGCCGCAGTTGCCTGGGCTCGACGTCCAGCTGTCTGGTCGCGCTATGCCAGACGTTTGATATTCGCTACGCCCACCAGTACCGCACAAAGTGGAAGAACACTGGCGCGGCAAAGCACACCGAGTCCATGCGATCGAGCATGCCGCCGTGGCCTTCGATCATGTGGCCCCAGTCCTTCACCCCGCGGTCGCGCTTGATCGCCGACATCACCAGCCCGCCGAAGAAGCCCATGGCGTTGACCGCCAACGCCATCAGCGCGGCCTGCCAGAAGGTGAACGGGGTGATCCAGCACAACAGGGCGCCGATCAGGGTGGCCAGTGCCACGCCGCCGGCCAACCCTTCTACGGTCTTGGACGGTGACAGGTTGGGGGCCACCTTGTGCTTGCCAAACAGCTTGCCGCACACGTACTGCAGCACGTCGCTGATCTGCACCACCAGGATCAGCCAGGCGATCAGCAGCAGGTTCCGCCCCTCGTAGCCGGGGATGTCCAGGGTCATCAAGGCGGGCACCGACGATACGCAGTACACCGCGATCATCAGCCCCCACTGCACCTTCGACGCACGTTCGAGAAAGCGCGTGGTATCGCCGCCGAAGCTGGCCAAAATCGGCAGCAGCAGGAACAGGTACACCGGGATGAAGATGCTGAACAGGCCGTACCAGTCCATGGCGATCAGCACGTACTGCACCGGCAGTGCCACATAAAACGCTGCCACCAGCGCCGGGTAGTCGCTGCGCCGGGTCGGGGTGAGGGTCATGAACTCGCGCAGGGCGTAGAACGACACACCATAGAACAGCACGATCACGCCGTATTTACCGAACAGGAAGGCAATGCCGATTACCAGCACCATCACCCACCAGGCGTTGATGCGGGCGTTGAGGTTGTCGATTACCGCGTGTGGCGCCGGGCCGGCGCGCCACTTGAGCAGGCGGCCGGTCACGCTGGCGAGCAGCAGCAGGGCGCCGATGCCGGCGAACAGGGAAAGGGTGTTGTCGTCCATCTCAGGCATCCTTCGGGGCCAGGTTCAGCAGGGCCTGGCTGGCCCGCTCGAGAAAGGCCTGCTTGCTTTCGTCAGCGTGCAGGTGCAGGGGTTCGCCAAAGCTCAGTGTGCACAGCAACGGCAGGGGCAGGGCACGGCCCTTGGGCATCACCCGGTTGAGGTTGGCGATCCATACCGGTACCAGCTCGACATCGGGATGGGCCGCGGCCAGGTGGTACAACCCGCTCCTGAACGGCATCAGTGGCTCGTCACCCAGGTTACGCGTGCCTTCCGGGAAGAAGATCAGCGAGTCGCCTTGGGCCACGGCTTCAAGGATCGGCTGTAGCGGGCTGCCTTGCCCTTCGCTGCGTTGGCGGTCGATCAATACGCCGTTGAACACCTTGCGAATGAGAAAATCGCGGATGCCCGGCTTGGCCCAGTAGTCCGCGCCGGCCACCGGGCGGGTGCGTTTGCGCAAGGGCTGCGGCAGCGAAGCCCACAGCAGTACGAAGTCACCGTGGCTACTGTGGTTGGCGAAGTACAGGCGCTGCACTGGCAGCGGCGTGCAACCCAGCCACAGGGCGCGGGCGCCCGTGATCAGGCGGGCGGCGGAGGTGATGAGGTAGGCGGTCAGGTTGGCGAGCATGGATCGGTGGTCATCCCTTCAAAGGCAGTGTCAGCAGGGTAGCCAAGGCCAGCGACAACTGCAGGCCCAGGCACACTGCCTGGCGGCGCAACAGGCCCAACGCGGCCTGGCTGCGTTCAGGCCAGGCGCGGGCGTCCGTGGCCTGCGGTTTCAGTTTCAGCTCGAACAGGGCGCGGTCCAGGGCCTGGGTGTCCGCTGCCAGGTGGTTGCTGCTGGCGAGGTGGGTGAACAGTTCGGCATCCATGGCCACGCGGATGGCCCAGTACTTGTGCACTACGCCAAGCACCAGCAGCACGCCGCACAGCAAGCTTGCCAGCGTTTGAAGGGGCGCACCCAGCAACGGCGCAAGGCCGTAGGCCAGGGCCAGCAGGGTGAACCCGTCGGACACGCGTTCCAGCTGTTTGCCGCGGCCCAGCAGGCAGGCCACCACCCGCAGGTTCATGGCTGTGCTCCAAGCTGTTGCAGGGCCCGGCGGTGTGCCGGGTGCAGGACGATGCCGGGGCGGGCTTTGCGGATCAGTGCTTCGGCCTGCTGGGCGTCGCTGCAGCGGCCGGAGAGCAGCAGCCAGGCGGCCACGGCGCTGGCGCTGCGTGAATAGCCCAGAGCGCAGCAGACCAGTACGGGGCCTTGGGCGCGCAGGCGTTCGATGGCGTCGGCGGCCTGCTGTAAAAGGGCAACGTCCGGCGCTATCAGGTCCAGGGTAGGGAAACACTGATACTCAAAGGCTGGCGCGGCCGTTGTAGGAGCGGCCTCGTGTCGCGAAAGGGGCGCGAAGCGGCCCCGGTTTTTCAGCTTTGCGGCAGACATCGCCGGGGCCGCGGCGCAGCCCTTTCGCGACACAACGCCGCTCCCACAAATGTGCGCAGCAGGGCGGCTGACAGCGCACGGCAGCTCGGCGCACAAATCGACAATTGCGGCGAACGGCGTGCTGCGCCCAGGGACCCTCCCCAGATACACGCCATCGCACACCTCATCGGCCTGCGGGTGGTGCCAGGTCCAGAGCCGCGAATTGACCCACGCTCCAACCAGGTACGGTGTCAGCAGCCATATGGCCGCGCTCGACAAGCGCCCATCGGCGCCTTTCTGAAACCCGCCTGCACCGAACACGGCATAATTCAGCGCAACCAGCGCCAGCGATAGACTCGGCCAAGCCAACCACAACCAGGCACCGCTCAATTCAACGGCAGGCACTGCGCACAACACTGCGCCCAGGGCATAACAAAACGCGACCCACCAGCGCTTGGCATCCCGTGCAAAGTGCACCTGCTGCCAGGGCAGCCGCCCTTGATACGGCCACAGCCAGACGCAGGCAAACCCCGCCAGTGCCCCCGTGGGTACATCGATGAAATGGTGCTGCCAGGTGGTCAGTACCGACACCCCGATCAACGCCATCCAGCCATGCATCAGCCATCGCCAGGGCTGACGCCGCACATGCCGGGCAAACATCGTCCAGATGATCACCAGCAGCGCAATGTGCAGCGAAGGCGCCTGGTTGAACGGCTTGTCGAACCCCATTAGCACATCGAACAGCCAGCCGAACAGCCCGCCCAGCTCCGGCCGTTCGAAGGTGAACCGCAGCGGCCACAGCAGGAAGCAGGTGACACTGATCACTTGTGCGCTGAGCAGTGCCAGCGCATGCCGGTCCATTTCCTGGCGCGTACGCGGCAGCAGAAAGGACAGCCCGTAGAGCAAGTCGATCGACCAGTACGGGATGATCGTCCAAGGCCACAGCGGCATGCTGCGCTCCCAGCCGAACACCAGGCTACCGACATCACTGCGGCCGGCGGTATGGTTGTTCGCCAGCCCGTAACTGAGGAAGAACAACGGCCCCAGCAGCAGAAGCCAGAACACCCCTCGGCGTACCAGCCCAGGCTCGCGTGGTGGGTTCATTCAGCGCACCCGCTGTGCCAGGCTGACGCTGAAAATACCCCATTCATCGATGCGCTGGGCCAGCTTGCGGAAGCCGGCTGCTTCTACCAACTGGTCCATTTCGGCCTGGCTGCGGCGTCGCATCACCCAGGCCTCGCCGCCTCGGTGGCTGGTGAGCGCGCGGGCGATCATTTCCAGTTGTGGGTGCCACGGCTGGCCGGTGTAGACCAGATAACCGCCATCTTCCACTGCATCGGCCAGGCCGGCCAGCGAGTTGCCCACCAGTTGGTTGCTGGGGAACAGTTCGTAGAGCCCCGATACAACGGCCAGGGTCGGTGGCTGCTCCAGCGTGGCGAGGCTCTGGCGGTCGAAGGCATCGCCCTGGACGAAACGGGCGATGTCAGCCAGGCCCTTTTCGGCGATCAGCGCGCTGCCTTGCTGCACGTTCAGCTCGCTGTAGTCGCGCAGCAGGATCGAATCAGGCAACTGCTCAAGGTCTTGCAGGGCTTCGAGGATGTAGCGGCCATGACCGGCGGCGATATCGACAATGTGCACTGGCCGTTGTTGTTCGCGCAGCCGGTTGATGGCCAAGCGCAGCAGCTCTTCGACGTGGAGCTTGCGCTGGCGAATACCGCGCCAGCCGATAGCGTCGAGGTAGTGCTGGTCGATCAGGCGGCCCAGCTTGCCCTTGCCGGTCGGTTGGTTGCGGTACACATAGTCGAGCGTGCTGCCCGAGTCGAAGCCGGTGTCAAAGCCCAGTTTCACACCCGCAGACAGTCCCTTGCCCAGGCTTAGCCCAGCGCGGGTAGCGCGCCAGTAAAGGTCACGCGGCGAGTGGCGTGGCAATGGTGCGGCCAGGCTTTCGGCTTCGGCGCAACTGGCGCCGGTCTTGTCGGCATCGAGCAGTGAGGGCAGCGCGGCGGGGCTGGCGAAGCAATGCTCCACAAATCGCTCGATGCGCTTCAGGGCATGGGCCCGGTCACGTTCGCCAAGGGTATCGTGGAAGAAACCCGGCAGGAGGTGCATTTCCTTGCGCGTGCTGCCCAGCCGTTCGAAAAAGCGTTCCTGCGGCTGGCGCTCGACCACGAAATCGGCCCCGGATACCAGCAACTGGGTCGGTACCTGAATGGCCTGGGCATCCGCCACCACCCGGTCAGCGGCTTCGTACAGGCCCAGCAGCATGGTCACCGAAATCGGCCGGCTGATCAGCGGGTCGGCCACGTATGACATGACCCGCTCGGGGTCGTGCGTGAGCAGGCGGGGCTTGACGTAGCTGTTGACGAAGAAGTTGCCGCGCAAGGCCTTGAGCAGCTTCAGGCCCGGGCGGGCGAACGGCACGTAGAGCTTGACCTTGAACGCTGGTGAGGCCAGTACCAGGCAGCGCACCTTGGGTGCATAGTCGTGGGCCCAGGTGGCAATCAGTACAGCGCCGACGCTTTGCGCCAGCACCACCATGTCGTGCTCGGCGATGCCGTGATGTGCCTGGATATGTTCGATGAAGGTTTGCACGTCGCGCACGCTGGTGGCAAACCCCGGGCTGTCGCCACGTGCGCCTGGCGACTGGCCATGGCCGCGGGCATCCCAGGCGAAGAAGTCATAGCCCTGCATGTCCAGTTCATCGGCCAGGTGGGCCATGCGCCCGCCGTGTTCATGGCCGCGGTGGAACATCACCACGGCCCGGCGTGGCTGGTGCTCGTTGCGGGTGGCAGGCCAATGACGGTAGTGCAACTCGACACCGTCATGGGTGGAGAAGTGCAGCGCTTGCGCTTGGCGCATGATCAACGTCCTTTTTGCGGCGGCTTTGGGCTCAGCGGGTTTCGGCCAGCCCCTGGCGAACCCGGTTGTAGAGGGTATAGAGCGAGAGCGCGAGGATGACCAGCAGCAAGCCATTGACCCAGCTGCCGTTCAGCAGGCCAAAGGCGACCCCGGTGCCCAGCACGCCGAAGGCAAAGGCCCGGTCGCTTTTGCCCATGGGGCCGTCATAACGCCGCGATGCACCGGCTAGCGGGCCCATGACACCGGCGTATTCACTGAAGGTGGCACACAGCACCAGCAGCACCACCAGCGTTGGTGAAACCCCGGCCAGCAGGGCGAAGGGCAGGTACAGGGCGGCGTCGGCGATTACGTCGCAGAGTTCATTGAGGTAGGCGCCGAGGGTGGATTGCTGGCCGAACTCCCTGGCCAGCATACCGTCGACCGCATTCAGCGCCATGCGCAGCAGCATCCAGACCGGTATCAGGATGAACAGCCAGGTAATGTGGGGCAGGCTGGCCAGCAGCAGGCCCAGCAGGATCGACACCACTGCGGCGGCGACGGTGACCTGGTTGGCGGTGACACCGCGGTCGTAAAGGCGCTGGACTGCCGGGCGCAGCAGGGCCTGGAAGCGTGGTTTGAGCTGGTAGATCGATGCCACTGTGAAATCCTTTTTCGTGGTGCGATGGGAGGATTGTGTGCGACCGGCCAAAAAAATGCACTTCCTGTGCAGGAACTGCCGCTTCAACGGGTGAGGGTGGTTACCAATGCTGCGGCATAGCCCGGTAACGCCGCAAAATCCCGCGCGCACACCAGCAACTTGCGGTTGGCCCACGCCTCTTCCAGCGCCACCCAGTGCAATGGCAACACGCCCTGCCAGCGCTTCACGGCTGCCAGCGGCACCACCCCGACGCCGGCCCCGCCAGCAACCATGCGGATCACCCCATCGAAACCCTCGGCCCGCACCCGTACTTGCATGCGGCGCCCCTCGCGCAGTGCCTGCTCCTCCAGATACTGCGCCAACGCGCTACTGGCGCCCAGCCCGACATGGCCATGGACCAGGCTGTCGATGAAGCGGGGCGCGGCCTCACTGGCCAACGGGTGGCCCAAGGGCGTCACCAGCACCAGCGGGTCATCGCGAAACGGGCGGGTCTGCAGGTGTTGATTGGGCGCGGCGGTCGATACGATGCCAAGGTCCGCCATGCCCTGGGTAATCGCCTGCACGATGCGCAGGCTCGGCAACGCCTGCACATCCACGCTGACCCCGGGGTTTTCAGCCAGATAGCTGGCCAGCAGCTCCGGCAGGTACTCTGTAAGTGCTGCTGTGTTGCACAGCAAGCGCACCTGGCCCTGCTGCCCTTGCGCGTACTGGCCCAGATCAAACTGCAGGCGCTCGACCTGCTGGCCTATCAGACGTGCATGCTGCAGCAGTGCCTGGCCAGCCGGGGTCGGCTGCACGCCACGGCGGTTGCGCGCCAGCAACGGGATACCCAGCGATGCCTCCATGGCGCGGATGCGCGCGCTGGCGGCCGGCAGCGACAGGTGGCTGCGGCTGGCGCCGGCGGTGATGTTGCCGCATTCCAGGGTGTGCTGGAACAGTTTGAGGTCGATCAGGTCGAAATGCATGTGGCTCTGTCATTGCAAGAGTCTGGCTGAGTATATGGCAGATTTTCCCGCAGCCCGGAACCGGCCATCATCCGCCCATGACTACTTCGCTCGCTTTCTACCAGAACATTGGCCCGGCATTGTCGCTGCTGGTGGTACTGACCTTCCTGCTGGCGGGTGCGGTGAAGGGGGTAATCGGCCTGGGCCTGCCGACCATCGCCATGGGCCTGCTGGGCCTGGCTATGCCACCGGCGCAGGCTGCAGCATTGCTGATCGTGCCTTCGACCCTCACCAACATTTGGCAACTGGCCAGCGGCGGGCACCTGCGTGCGTTGCTGGCGCGGCTGGGGCCGATGCTGGCGCTGATCTTCATTGGCACCCTGCTGGGCAGTGCCTGGTTGGGGATCGACAGTGGTCCATGGGCCGCGCACGCACTGGGTGCGGCCTTGTTGGCATATGCGTTGTACGGCCTGCTCGGCCCAAGCTTGCACCTGGCGCCGGCGCACGAGCGTTGGCTAGGGCCGGTCTGCGGGCTGATGACGGGGGTGATCACGGCGGCAACCGGGGTGTTCGTGATACCTGCTGTGCCCTACCTGCAGAGCCTGGGCCTGAGCCGTGAACAGATGATCCAGGCCCTGGGCCTGTCGTTCACGGTTTCAACCGTGGCGCTGGCGGTTGGCCTGGCCGGGCAGGATGCCCTGGGGGGCCAGGCGTTGGGGGCTTCGCTGCTGATGCTGGCGCCCGCCTTGCTCGGCATGCTGGCCGGGCAGTGGTTGCGTCAGCGCATCAGCGCGCTGCTGTTCAAGCGTTGCTTTTTCATCGGCCTGGCCGCACTCGGCGGCCACTTGCTGATCAACGGCTAGCGGACGAGGCACTGAGCATGTCGACCCGCTGGATATCGAAATCGCGCTCCAGGTAGTCCATGCGCTTTTCAAAAAACGCCTTCATGTGCGGCAAAGCCGAGTGCACGTCCAGTGCAGCCTGGTCGGCCCACACTTCAAAGAACACGAACAGGCTTGGGTCCTGCTGGTCGCGCAGCATGTGGTACTCGATGCAGCCCGGTTCCTGGCGGCTGGGCTCGACGTAGGGGCGGAACAGGGTTTCGAACGCATCAGCCATTTCCGGGCGGGTCTTGGCTTTGAGGATGAAGGCGAACTGCTCACTCATGGGGCACTACTCGATGATGGGTGGTGAAACGATTCTAAGGCAATAATGCTTTACCCATTCGTGACTTCTGCTCAATTGTATTTTGCCCCGTCATTGCTGTATCCCAGCCCCGCGAGCCTCTAACCTGCCGGCATCAAATTTTCACTCGGCCCGGGAGGCCAGCATGAAAAAGATCCTTCTGCTTAATGGTGGTAAACAGTTCGCCCATTCCGAAGGCCGCCTCAACGCGACCTTGCACGAAGCGGCCATCGCTCACCTGGACCGTGCCGGTTACGATGTGCAGCAGACCTTCATCGACGGCGGCTACGACGTGCAGGCCGAGGTCGAGAAGTTTCTCTGGGCCGATGTGATCGTGTACCAGATGCCGGGCTGGTGGATGGGCGCACCCTGGACCGTGAAAAAGTACATCGACGAAGTCTTTACCGCGGGCCATGGCAGCCTTTACGCCAACGATGGCCGTACCCGTTCGGACCACTCGCAGAAATACGGCAGCGGTGGGCTGGTGCACGGCAAGCAGTACATGCTGTCGCTGACCTGGAATGCGCCGCAGCAGGCGTTCGATGACCCGAGCGACTTCTTCGAAGGCAAAGGTGTGGATGCCGTGTACTTCCCGTTCCACAAGGCCAACCAGTTCCTTGGCATGACTGGCCTGCCGACTTACCTGGCGGTGGATGTGATGAAGCGCCCGGATGTGCCGGCGGCGTTGGCTGCTTATGAAGCACATCTGGACAAGGTGTTCGGCAGGGCACAGCAGTAGGTTGCCTTTACCGGCCTCTTCGCGGGGCAAGCCCGCTCCCACAAGTTCTCCACAGTTCCTGATAGTTGTGCAAAACCTGTGGGAGCGGGCTTGCCCCGCGAAGAGGCCGGTAAAGGCGCCGCTGGACGTGGCCTCGACAAGCGGCTATCTAATCCTTGCGCAGACCAACCACAGGCCCAGATGTGAAAACCCGATCCGAAGAACTCCAGGTATTCGTCGCCGTCATCGACTGCGGCTCGATTTCTGCTGCCGCCGAGCAGATGGGCCAGACCCCATCCGCCGTCAGCCGCACCTTGTCGCGCCTGGAGGGCAAGCTGGGTACCACCTTGGTCAACCGCACCACCCGGCGCATGGACCTCACGGAAGAGGGCCGTTACTTCCTTGAGCGCTCGCGGCAGGTTCTGGAGCAGATGAACGAGATGGAAGAGCGTCTGTCGATGAACCGCCAGACACCCAGCGGGCGCTTGCGTATCAACGCCGCTGCGCCGTTCATGCTGCATGCCATCCTGCCGTGGATCGGCGAGTTTCGTCGCCAGTACCCCGGCATCGAGCTTGAACTGAACACCGATGATCTGATCATCGACCTGCTGGAGCAAAGCACCGATGTGGCGATCCGCATTGGCGAGCTGGCCGATTCCAGCCTGCACGCACGCAACCTGGGGTGCAGCCCGGTACAGGTGCTGGCCAGCCCGGCCTACCTTGAGCAGCACGGCACGCCGCAGCGGGTCGAAGACCTTGCCAGCCACTGCCTGCTCGGTTTCAGCCAGCCCGAATCGCTCAACCATTGGCCGCTGCGCCACGCTCAGGGTGACCGCTTCAGCATCCGCCCGGCGCTGATCGCCTCCAGCGGTGAAACCCTGCGCCAGCTGGCGTTGGCCGGCGAGGGCATCGTCAGCCTGTCGCACTTCATGACCCACGAGGACATCCGCACCGGGCGCCTGCAGGTGCTGCTGAGCGAGGCCAACAATGGCTACCGCCAGCCGATCCACGCGGTGTACTACCGCAACACCCAGCTGGCGCTGCGTATCCAGTGCTTCCTCGATTTCATCCAGCGCAAGCTGGCGATGTACGCCTGCTGAGTTGCCTGAACGCGACAGATCCTGTCCACAGGCGGCGAAATTTCCTACGGTTGATTGCACAGTCGAAACGCTTGGGTCTTACTGAGTGCTCAACAAAAACAACACCAAGGAAGTGTCATGCGTATTGTCCCGTTCCAGTACCTGGCTCTCGCAGCCGCGATCCTGAGCTGTTCCTCGGTTTATGCCGCCACGCTGGAGGGCGGCGCGGTGGCTGCACCCGATCAATATGGTGCACAGGTCGCCGCCGATATTCTGAAAAAGGGCGGTAACGCGGTAGATGCCGCAGTGGCCACTGCCTTCACCCTGGCGGTGACTTATCCGGAGGCCGGTAACATTGGCGGTGGTGGGTTCATGACCCTGTTCGTCGACGGCAAGCCGTACTTCCTCGACTACCGCGAAGTCGCGCCAAAGGCCGCTACACGCAACATGTACCTGGACGACAAGGGTGAGGTCATCGAAAACCTGAGCCTGGTCGGAGTTCGCGCTGCGGGTGTGCCAGGCACGGTGATGGGCCTGTGGGAGGCGCACCAGAAGTTCGGCAAGCTGCCCTGGAGCGAGCTGCTGACCCCGGCCATCGGCTATGCGAAAAACGGTTTCAAGGTGGCTGAAAAACAGTACCAGTACCGCAACGATGCCCAGGGCATGTTCAAGACTGCGACCAACTTCAATGACTACTTTGGCAACATGAAGGTCGGCGAGTTGTTCAAGCAGCCAGAAATGGCTCAGACCTTGGAACGCATTGCCGACAAGGGCGTGAGCGAGTTCTACCAGGGCAAGACCGCCGACCTGCTGGTGGCACAGATGCAGGCTGACAAGGGCCTGATCACCAAGGATGACTTGAAGGATTACAAAGCCGTATGGCGTGAGCCGATGGCGGTGAGCTGGCGTGGCAATGTGGTCTATACCGCACCACCGCCAAGTTCTGGCGGTGTCGCCCTGGCCCAGCTGTTGGGCATCAAGGAAGACCGCGCGGCGGACTTCAAGGGCGTAGCGCATAACTCGGCGCAGTACATTCACCTGTTGGCCGAAATCGAGAAGCGCGTTTTCGCTGACCGTGCCGACTACCTGGGCGACCCGGCCTTTACCAAGGTGCCGGTGGACCAATTGGTGGCCAAGGACTACCTGGCCAAGCGCGCCGCGCAGGTCAACCCCAAGGCCATTTCCGACACCGACAAGGTCAAACCGGGCCTTGAGCCGCACCAGACCACGCATTTCTCGATCGTGGACAAGCAGGGCAATGCGGTCAGCAACACCTACACCCTCAACCTCGACTACGGCAGTGGCGTGGTGGTGAAGGGCGCAGGCTTCCTGCTCAACGATGAGATGGACGACTTCAGCGCCAAGCCAGGCGCTGCGAATGCCTTTGGCGTAGTCGGTGGCGATGCCAACGCAATCGAACCGGGCAAGCGCATGCTGTCCTCGATGAGCCCCAGCCTTATGACCCGTGATGGCAAGGTCGAGCTGGTCATCGGTACCCCAGGCGGTTCGCGGATCTTCACCTCGATCTTTCAGGTGATGAACAACCTGTACGACTACGGTATGCCGCTGGACAAGGCGGTGGCGGCACAGCGCGTGCACCATCAGTTGCTGCCCAAGGACACTATCTACTTTGACAGCTATGCACCCCTGACCGGGCCGGTGGCGGATGAGCTGAAGAAGATGGGCTACGTGCTTGAGGACCAAGGCTGGGAGATGGGCGATATCCAGGCGATCCGGGTGGATGGGGCGAAGCTTGAGACCGCTTCCGATCCGCGTGGGCGTGGGGTGGGGATGATCGTCAAGTAAGCGGACACCTGTACCGGCCCTATCGCCGGCAAGCCAGCTCCCACAGGGATGCCGATGCCCACGAGGCCTGTGCGGTCCCTGTGGGAGCTGGCTTGCCGGCGATAGGGCCGCAAAGCGGCCCCGGGTTACCCAGGTCAGACGCGGAACTGGCTGACCAGCATTTGCAACTGCCCACCCAACCGCGCCAGCTCCACACTCGACGCTGCCGTCTCGTCACTGGCCGCCGCCGTCTGCTCGGACACATCACGCACATTCAGGATGCTGCGGCTGATCTCTTCAGCCACCGCACTCTGCTGCTCCGCCGCCGCCGCAATCTGCTGGTTCATCGACTGGATGCCCGACACCGTACTGGTGATGTTCTCCAGCGAGGCTCCGGCCTTGCGCGCCAGCTCGACGCTGCTGTCGGTCAAGCTACGGCTGCCCTGCATGGCGTTCGCCACTTGCTGGGTGCCATGCTGCAGGCTGGCAATCAGCTCTTCGATCTCTTCGGTGGACTTTTGCGTGCGCTGGGCCAAGCCGCGCACTTCGTCGGCGACCACGGCAAAACCACGCCCGGCCTCGCCAGCCCGTGCCGCCTCGATCGCCGCATTGAGCGCCAGCAGGTTGGTCTGTTCGGCCACCGACTTGATCACGTCCATCACGCTACCGATCTTCTGGCTTTCCTGCTGCAGCAGGTTCATGGCTTCGGTGGAACGGTGCATGTCCTCCGCCAAGCGCTCGATCTGGCCAATCGCTTCGCCGACCACGCGGTCGCCGGCGCGGGCTTCGTCGTCGGCACCGGTGGCGGCATGCGAGGCCTGCTCGGCGTTGCGCGCCACTTCCTGAACGGTCGCGGCCATTTCGTGCATGGCAGTGGCCACCTGGTCGGTTTCGACCTTCTGGCTGTTGGCGCCGGCACTGGTCTGCTCGGTGACCGCCGACAGCTCTTCGGCGGCGCTGGCGATCTGGGTGACGCCATCACGGATGCCGCTGATCAGCTCGCGCAGGGTGGTGCCCATGCGCGCGATGCCTTGCTGAAGCACGCCCAATTCGTCGCGGCGGGTGATGCGCGCGTGGTGGGTGAGGTCGCCGCTGGCGATCTTTTCCACCGCTACCAGGGTTTCACGCAGTGGGCCGGTGATCTGGCGGGTGATCAGTACCGCTGCCAGGATGCCGACCAGCAGTGCCAGCAGGGTAGCGATGGCCTGCAGGCTACGGGCCTGGGTGCTCTCGATGTCGCGGCGTTCCAGCTGGATCTGGTACAGCGCATCGCTGCGCTTGACGATATCGGCGCCCTGCACGGTCATTTCGGCGCGTGAGGTGGTGATGTTGGCGACCGCGTCGCGGAACTGGCGCACGGCGTCACGGTAGGCCAGTACCGCGCTTTCGAACTGTTGCAGGCGGGCGTCTTCGGTGGGCAGCTGGCGCTTGAGGTTGTCGATATCGGCTAGCGCTGCATCCAGCTGGCGCAGGGCGGCCTGCTCGTTGGCAGCGCTGTTGTCGGCAATGTAGCCGCGCACGTCGATGCGCACCTGCAGCAGTTGCTGGCGGGCCTTGCTGATCAACAGGTACTGGGCCAGGCGTACGCTGTCGGCCTCTGGGCGCGCCATGACTTCCTGACTGAGGGCGTCCATCGCCTGATCGGCGCGGGTGGCCGAGCTGTCCATGGAGACGCGGGCTGCGCGGGTGGCGTCGTAGCCTTGGCGCATCTTGTTGAGCGACACCTTGTAGGCGCTGATGGTTGCGCCCAGCTCATTCAGCAGTTTGACGTTGTCCGGGCTGTTGAAGGTGCTGGCCAGGTAGGCCTGCTGCTTGCTGAAGGCATCCAGCTTGGTCTGGGTGTTGGCGGCGGCGGCATCGTCGCCGTTGGCGATCATGTACTGCAGACGCGCAATACGCAGGTCGGTCAGGTCTTTGTTGAGCTGGCCGATGTCACCCATCCAGTTGCTGCGGTCGATGAGGCTGCCCAGGCTGGTCCAGCCAGTCAGGGCCAGCAGGCCAGTGAGGATCAGCACCAGGCCGAAGCCCAGGCCAAGTTTTAGGTTGACGCTGATGTTGGCGAACCAGCTGTTCATGCACGCACTCCAGAAGTAGTTTTCGCTCTCTTGATCTTCGATCGCAAGGCGTTGTTGTTCTGGGTGCCCGCTGACTCGTGCAGGGGTTATCGGCAATGATCCGGGAAGCTGAAACGCTTTTTCAGCAGATTTGTAACTGGATAACCAGGGGCCGCTATGCAGCCCCGGCAGTTTCAGAGGCTGCGCGCGCTGAAGGTATCGCAGCTGTTCACCTCACCTTGCGCAAACCCGGCCTTGAACCAGCGCACTCGCTGCGCCGAGGTGCCATGGGTGAAGGAGTCCGGTACCACGCGGCCGCGGCCTTGCTGTTGCAGGCGGTCATCGCCAATGGCGTTGGCCGCGTTCAGCGCTTCCTCGACGTCGCCCGGCTCCAGCCAGTTCAGGCGTTTTTGCGCCTGGTAGGCCCATACGCCGGCCAGGCAGTCGGCTTGCAGCTCCTGGCGTACCAGCAGCCCGTTGTCGCCCTCCATGCGCTGGCCGTTGCGGCGGGCGGCGTCGACCTTGGCCGAAACGCCCAGCAGGGTCTGCACATGGTGGCCGATTTCGTGGGCAATCACGTAGGCTTGGGCGAAGTCGCCGGCCGCAGCGAAGCGGGTTTCCATTTCACGGAAGAACGACATGTCCAGATAAACCCGCTGGTCTGCCGGGCAGTAAAAGGGCCCCACGGCCGCCGAGGCAAAGCCGCAGGCCGAATTGACCTGGCCACTGAACAGCACCAGCTTGGGGTCACGGTATTGCTTGCCGGCTTCGGCAAACAGCGCTTTCCAGGTGTCTTCGGTGTCGCCCAGGACCGAGGCAACGAACTCGGCTTGCTGGTCGTTGGCCGGTGGCGCCTTGCCGCCCGCACCACTGGGCGCTGTCTGCTGTTGCTGCTGCGCCATCTGGCCGGTGAGCTGGCCAAGAATCTGCAACGGGTCCTGCCCCGTGAGCCAGCCGATGCCGACGATCAGCAGAATTGCGCCGAGCCCCAGCCCCTTGCCGCCGCCGAAGCGCATGCCGCCGCCACCGCCACCTTCGCCCCGGGCATCGACCACGTTGTCGCTGCGTCGGCCTTTTCGCCATTCCATGTGTGCTCTCCCGAGCCGTGAAACAAGAAGACAAAGATTAGTTCACGGCAGCGTCAGGTGTCAGGCCAAAGTGTTCATCCATAACCATTTGGTTATGGAACTAGTGGTCGATTTCAATATTCAATGGCCGCGACCTGCCGGAAACTGTAAGTCCGCCTGCCACGCCCAGGCGTTCACATAATTCCAAGAGAGGAAACCGGCATGCCCGCCCAGGACAACAGCCGCTTCGTGATCCGTGATCGCAACTGGCACCCCAAAGCCCTTACGCCTGACTACAAAACGTCCATTGCCCGCTCGCCGCGCCAGGCACTGGTCAGCATTCCACAGTCGATCAGCGAAACCACTGGTCCGAACTTTTCCCACCTGGGCTTCGGCGCCCACGACCATGACCTGCTGCTGAACTTCAACAACGGTGGCCTGCCAATCGGCGAGCGCATCATTGTGGCCGGCCGCGTCGTCGACCAGTACGGCAAGCCTGTGCCGAACACCCTGGTGGAGATGTGGCAAGCCAACGCCGGTGGCCGCTACCGGCACAAGAACGACCGTTACCTGGCACCGCTGGACCCGAACTTTGGTGGTGTCGGCCGTTGCCTGACCGACAGCGACGGCTACTACAGCTTCCGCACCATCAAGCCGGGCCCGTACCCATGGCGCAACGGCCCGAACGACTGGCGCCCGGCGCACATCCACTTCGGCATCAGCGGCCCGTCGATTGCGACCAAGCTGATCACCCAGTTGTATTTCGAGGGTGACCCGCTGATCCCGATGTGCCCGATCGTCAAGTCGATCGCCAACCCTGAAGCTGTACAGCAGTTGATCGCCAAGCTCGACATGAGCAACGCCAACCCGATGGACTGCCTGGCCTACCGCTTTGACATCGTGCTGCGCGGCCAGCGCAAGACCCACTTCGAAAACTGCTGAGGAACCCGCCATGCCAATCGAACTGCTGCCGGAAACCCCTTCGCAGACCGCCGGCCCCTACGTGCACATCGGCCTGGCCCTGGAAGCGGCCGGCAACCCGACCCGCGATCAGGAAATCTGGAACCGCCTGGCCAAGCCGGACGCGCCAGGCGAGCACATTCTGCTACTCGGCCAGGTGTATGACGGTAACGGCCACCTGGTGCGCGACTCGTTCCTGGAAGTGTGGCAGGCCGACGCCAATGGCGAGTATCAGGATGCCTACAACCTGGAGAACGCCTTCAACAGCTTCGGCCGCACCGCCACCACCTTCGATGCTGGCGAGTGGACGCTGCACACGGTCAAGCCGGGTGTGGTGAACAATGCTGCTGGCGTGCCGATGGCGCCGCACATCAACATCAGCCTGTTTGCCCGTGGCATCAACATCCACCTGCACACGCGCCTGTACTTCGATGATGAAGCCCAAGCCAACGCCAAGTGCCCGGTGCTCAACCTGATTGAGCAGCCGCAGCGGCGTGAAACCTTGATTGCCAAGCGTTGCGAAGTGGATGGGAAAACGGCGTATCGTTTCGATATCCGTATTCAGGGGGAAGGCGAGACCGTCTTCTTCGACTTCTGAGTTGAAGCCCGGGGCCGCTTTGCGGCCCATTCGCGGGGCAAACCCGCTCCCACAGGTACTGCACTGTCCTGTGGGGGCGGGCTTGCCCCGCGAATGCTTTAACGCCGAACCAGCAACACCCCACTCTCCATGTGGTGGGTATAGGGGAACTGGTCAAACAGCGCACAGCGCTCGATGCGGTGGGTGTCCTGCAACTGGGCGATGTTCGCCGCCAGGGTTTCCGGGTTGCACGAGATGTACAGAATCCGCTCGAAACGCCGGGTCAGCTCGCAGGTGTCCGGGTCCATCCCTGCCCGCGGCGGGTCGACGAACACCGTACCGAACGCGTAGCTCTTCAGGTCGATGCCTTCCAGACGACGGAACGGCCGCACCTCATTCAGCGCCTGGGTCAGCTCCTCTGCCGACAAACGCACCAGTCGCACGTTATCCACAGCGTTCTCTTCGAGGTTGCTGAGCGCAGCATTGACCGAGGTCTTGCTGATTTCGGTCGCCAGGACCTGACGCACGCGGGTGGCCAGTGGCAGGGTGAAGTTGCCGTTGCCGCAGTACAGTTCCAGCAAATCGTCCTGGCGCTCGCCAATGGCCTCGTAGGCCCAGCTCAGCATTTTCTGGTTCACCGCGCCGTTGGGCTGGGTGAACGCACCTTCCGGCTGGCGATAGCTGAACACACGGCCGGCCACGTCGAGTTTTTCCACCGCGTAGTCGCGGCCGATCACCAGGCGCTTGCCCTTGGAGCGGCCAATCACGCTCACACCCAGCGCTTCGGCCAGTTGCCGCGCTTGCGCTTCCCAGGCCTCGTCCAGCGGGCGGTGGTAACACATCGTGATCATCGCATCGCCGGCCAGGGTGGTGAGGAACTCCACCTGGAACAGGCGATTGCCCAGTTCCTCACTGGCTTGCCAGGCCGCCTTCAGGCGCGGCATCAGTGCATTGATGCGCTCGCTGGCAATGGGGAAATCGTCGATCAGAATCGCCTTGTGCTTGTCGCCCGGGGCGAACATGGCGTAGTGGCGCTGGCCGTCCTCGCGCCACAGGCGGAACTCGGCGCGCAGGCGGTAGTGCTCGCGCGGCGAGTCGAAAACTGCGGGTTCCGGCGCACCGAAGGGCGCCAGCAGCTCGCGTAGCCGGGCCACCTTGGCGTCCAGCTGGGTGGCGTAGGAGGAGGGGTCGAAAGCAGCACTCATGCGTTGAACCAGCCCAGCTTGATGACGAACAGGATGGAAAGGATCACCAAGGCCGGGTTCAGGTCGCGGTGGCGGCCGGAGATCAGCTTGACGGCGGTCCAGGAGATGAAGCCGAAGGCGATACCGTTGGCGATCGAGTAGGTCAGCGGCATGGCCAGGGCGGTCACTACCACCGGCGCGGCTTCGGTGACGTCGTCCCAGTTTATTTCTGCCAGGCCCGAGGCCATCAGCACCGCGACGAACAGCAGCGCCGGTGCGGTGGCGAACGCCGGCACGCTACCGGCCAGCGGAGCGAAGAACAACGCCAGCAGGAACAGCACGGCAACCACGATGGCGGTCAGGCCGGTGCGGCCACCGGCGCTCACGCCCGCAGCGGACTCGATATAGCTGGTGGTGGTCGAGGTCCCCAGCAGGGAACCGGCCATGGCGGCGGTGCTGTCGGCGATCAGGGCGCGGCCCATCTTCGGCATGTGGCCGTCCTTGCCCATCAGGCCGGCGCGCTTGGCCACGGCGATCAGGGTGCCGGAGTTGTCGAACAGGTCAACGAACAGGAACGCGAAGATCACGCTGATCAGGCCCACATCGAGGGCACCGGCGATGTCCAGCTGCAGGAAGGTGGGTGCCAGCGAAGGGGGCATCGACACGACCCCGCCGAACGGCGTCACACCCATTGCGATCGACGCGACGGTGACGGCCAGGATGCCGATCAACACCGCGCCGCGCACCTTCAGCGACTCAAGGCCGACGATCAGGAAGAAGCCCAGCGTGGCGAGAATCACCGAGGGCTGCTTGAGGTCGCCCATGCCCACCAAGGTGGCTGGGTTATCGACGACGATGCCCGCGTTATGCAAGGCGATCAGCGCCAGGAACAAACCAATACCAGCAGCGATGGCCGAGCGCAGCGGCAGCGGGATGCTGTTAACGATCCACTCGCGGATGCGGAAGATCGACAGCAGGAAGAACATCACCGCCGACAGGAACACCGCGCCCAGCGCGACTTGCCAGGTGTGGCCCATGTGCAGCACCACGGTGTAGGTGAAGAACGCGTTCAGGCCCATGCCCGGCGCCAGGGCGATCGGGTAGTTGGCAATCAGGCCCATGGTGGTGGAGCCGATGGCCGCTGCCAGGCAGGTGGCGACGAAGATCGCGCCCTTGTCCATGCCGGTCTCGCCGAGGATGCTCGGGTTGACGAACAGGATGTAGGCCATCGCCAGGAAGGTGGTGACGCCCGCGAGAATCTCGGTGCGCACGTTGGTGTTGTGTGCTTTTAGTTGAAACAGCCTTTCCAGCATGCCCGCTCCCCAAGGCGCCCCCGGCGCCATGAATGTATCGACCCCATCAGCAAAGCACAGACCGTACCGGTTGCCGTGGTTTTGTGTGGGGAGGAAAAAAGCCGCGCATCATACCAGCATGCTTGGCAGGGGCCTATGGCCGTTGGGGAATGGGTTTCCATAGCCGGTACCGGCCCTGTGGGAGCGGGCTTGTCCCGCGAAGAGGCCGGCACAGGCAACTGATCAACCGTTATGCAACCGGTCCCGCTTGGCCAGTGTCGGGAACATTTTAATCCACACCCCGGTCACCAGCAGCGTGCCCACCCCGCCCATCACCACTGCCGGCACTGTGCCAAACCAGTGCGCCGTCACCCCGGATTCGAACTCGCCGAGCTGGTTCGAGGCACCAATGAACAACCCGTTCACCGCGCTTACCCGGCCACGCATTTCATCTGGTGTCTCCAGCTGCACGAACGAACTGCGAATGACCATGCTGATCATGTCCGCCGCGCCTAGCACCACCAGCACCGCCAGCGAGAACCAGAACGAGGTCGACAGGCCGAAGGCGATGGTGGCCACGCCGAACACGCCGACAGCGGTAAACATGGTCCGCCCGACGTTGCGCTCGAACGGGAAGCGTGCCAGCCACAGCGACATGCACAACGCCCCCACCGCCGGTGCCGAGCGCAGCAGGCCCAGGCCCAGCGGGCCGGTCAGCAGGATGTCCTTGGCGAACACCGGCAGCAGCGCGGTGGCCCCACCCAGCAATACAGCGAACAGGTCCAGCGAAATGGCCCCGAGAATATCGGGCCGGCTGCGGATGAAGCGGATGCCGGCCAGCAGTGATTCGATGCTGGCGCGCCCGCGCTGCACGACCTGGCCGCGTGCCTGCAGGCTCAGGGTGAGCACGCAGGCGATGGCGTACAGGGCCACGGTGGGGCCATACACCCAGAGGCTGCCAAAGGCATACAGGAAGCCGCCCACCGCCGGCGCCACGATGGTTGCCGACTGGGTCGCCGACGCCGACGCTGCCACTGCCCGAGGGAACAGGCCGGGCGGCACCACGTTGGGCAACAGCGCCTGGGTTGCCGGCATTTCGAACGAGCGCGTGGCGCCGAGCAGGAAGGCGAGGGCGAAGATCAACTCGCGGGTGACGTTGTCGGTGGCGCTGCCTACGGCCAGTGCCAGGGCAATCAGCCCCTGCAGGCTCTGGCACAGGGCAGCGACCTTGCGCCGGTCATAGCGGTCAGCCACATGCCCGGTGTGCAGCATGAACAGCACACGCGGGGCGAACTCGACCAGGCCGACCAGGCCCAGGTCCAGCACATTGCCGGTCAACTGGTAGAGGTGCCAACCAATGGCCACGGTGAGCATCTGAAAGCCGCTGGCGGTGAATACACGGGCCAGCCAGAAGGCCAGGAAGGGACGGTGGTGACGCAACAACTGCGGTGCGGAATCGGACATCGGAAACCAAGGGCCTCGGCGCAGTAGAGGGGGTGCGCAGCGTATCACCTGTTTGTAACAAGTGGTTACTGTTTGCCCGGATCGGCACTTTTTCACGCTGTATGAAAGAGGGTGGGGCAACGGGTCACGCGACAAACAACCACACGGCTCGCCGGCCTATTCGGGACTATGCTTCTAGGCATTCGTTGATCTGGGTCAACCGTTGCTTTTGCAACAACCGACGAACGAATTGGCCTGCGGGCCGGAATCCCCACGATCGAACAGAACAATTCCAACGCGCCGCACTCGACTACCGTGGGGGCAGTGGGCGACGGGGCCACAAGCCCGGACGCCGGATTATCTGAAGAGGAAGCACCATGTTCGGAATAGAGGCCTTAGAGCTCGCCCGAATGCAGTTTGCCTTTACCGTGTCGTTCCACATCCTGTTCCCGGCCATCACCATTGGCCTGGCCAGCTACCTGGCAGTCCTCGAAGGGCTATGGCTGCGCACCCACCAGCAGGTCTACCGCGACCTCTATCACTTCTGGTCGAAGATCTTCGCCGTCAACTTCGGCATGGGCGTCGTCTCTGGCCTGGTCATGGCCTACCAGTTCGGCACCAACTGGAGCCGTTTCTCCGAGTTTGCCGGCGCCGTGACCGGACCGCTGCTGACCTATGAAGTACTGACCGCCTTCTTCCTCGAGGCGGGTTTCCTTGGCGTCATGCTGTTTGGCTGGAACCGTGTGGGCCGCGGCCTGCATTTTTTCTCCACGTGCATGGTGGCGCTCGGCACGCTGGTCTCCACGTTCTGGATCCTCGCTTCCAACAGCTGGATGCAAACCCCCCAAGGCCACGAGATCATCGATGGCCGGGTGGTGCCGGTGGACTGGTTTGCAGTGGTGTTCAACCCATCGTTCCCCTACCGACTGATGCACATGGCCACGGCCGCGTTCGTTTCCACAGCCTTTTTCGTCGGCGCCTCGGCGGCCTGGCACCTGCTGCGTGGGCGTGACAACCCGGCTGTGCGCAAAATGCTGTCGATGGCCATGTGGATGGCGTTGATCGTGGCTCCGGTCCAGGCGGTGATCGGCGACTTCCACGGCCTCAATACGCTCAAGCATCAGCCGGTGAAAATCGCGGCGATCGAAGGGCATTGGGAGAATGTACCTGGCGAGCCGACCCCGTTGATCCTGTTCGGTATCCCCGACATGAAGGCCGAGACCACGCGCTTCAAGGTCGAGATCCCGGCGCTCGGCAGCCTGATCCTGACCCACAGCCTGGACAAGCAGGTGCCGGCGATGAAGGAGTTTCCACCCGAGGACCGGCCCAACTCCACCATCGTCTTCTGGTCGTTCCGGATCATGGTCGGGCTCGGCTTCCTGATGATCTTCGTTGGCCTGTGGAGCCTGTGGCTACGCAAGCGCGGCACGCTCTATACCTCCCGCCCGTTCCTGTATATGGCGCTATGGATGGGGCCCTCCGGGCTGATCGCATTGCTCGCCGGCTGGTTCACCACCGAGATCGGCCGCCAACCGTGGGTGGTGTATGGCCTGATGCGTACGGCGGACGGTGTGTCGAATCACAGCTACGCCCAGCTTGGTTTCACGTTGGTGGCCTTTGTGGTGGTGTATTTCGCCCTGTTCGGCACCGGGCTTGGCTACATGATGCGCCTGGTGCGCAAGGGCCCGCAGACTGGAGAAGGCGACGCGCCTACACCGGGCGGACCTGGCCAGAAGCGCACGCCCGCGCGGCCGCTGTCTGCCGCCGATGATGGCCATGAGGCCAAGACTGCCAGCCTGAGCAAGGAGGACTGAGCCATGGGTATCGACCTTCCGCTGATCTGGGCCGTAATCATCATCTTCGGCGTCATGATGTACGTGGTGATGGACGGTTTCGACCTGGGGATCGGCATGCTTTTCCCCTTCGTCAAGGGCGAGCAGGACCGTGATGTGATGATGAACACCGTCGCCCCGGTATGGGACGGCAACGAAACCTGGCTGGTCCTGGGCGGTGCCGGGCTGTTCGGGGCGTTCCCGATGGCCTATGCAGTGATACTCGAAGCATTGTACCTGCCACTGATCCTGATGCTGATTGGCTTGATCTTCCGCGGTGTTGCCTTCGAGTTCCGCTTCAAGGCCACCTCCGACAAGCGGCATATCTGGGACAAGGCGTTCATCTGGGGCTCACTGGTCGCTACCTTCTTCCAGGGCGTGGCCCTGGGCGCCTTCCTCGAAGGCTTCAAAGTGGTCGACCGGCATTTTGCCGGGGGTACCCTCGACTGGCTCACCCCGTTCAGCCTGTTCTGTGGCGTGGGGCTGATCGTTGCCTACACGCTGTTAGGGTGCACCTGGCTGATCATGAAGACCGAAGGGTCGCTGCAACAGAAGATGCACGATCTTGCACGGCCGCTGGCGCTGGTATTGCTGGTAGTGATCGGTATCGTCAGCCTGTGGACACCCATCGCTTATCCACAGATTGCCGACCGCTGGTTCAGCATGCCTAACCTGATCTGGTTCATGCCGGTGCCGCTGCTGGTACTGGTGACGTTCTACGGGCTGCTCAAGGCGGTGGCGCGCAATGCGCACTACACGCCGTTCCTGCTCACCCTGGTGCTGATCTTCCTCGGCTACAGCGGGCTGGGCATCAGCCTGTGGCCGAACATCATCCCGCCGTCGATTTCGATCTGGGATGCTGCAGCGCCACCGCAAAGCCAGGGCTTCATGCTGGTGGGCACGCTGTTTATCCTGCCGTTCATCCTCATGTACACCTTCTGGAGCTACTACGTGTTCCGCGGCAAGGTGACCCATGAAGACGGCTATCACTAGGAGGGCCGCATGATGACCGGCAAACATGGCCTGGAAGAGAAGAAACCGCTGTGGCAGCGACTGGGTTGGCTGGTGCTGATCTGGGCAATGAGCGTTGCGGCCCTGGGGGTGGCAGCGTGGGTGATGCGGCTTTTCATGGGAGCAGCAGGATTGACCACCCATTGAGAACAACGGGGACATCTGTGGGAGCGGGCTTGCCCCGCGAACACCGGCAAAGCCGGTGCCATGCACCGCGCGGCCCCCTTCGCGGGACAAGCCCACGCCCACAATGACCGGTGTTCTCTGCGTGACAGCGCAGCCCAAGGGCTGGGCAACCTCCCACAGGATGCCCGCAGGGGCTTACTTGCGGGCTTTCAGGATGACGAACTTGGGCGTCGCCGCCACCTGCTCCACCCCTCGGAACAACCGCGCCAGCTTGCTGTGATAGCCCAGGTGGCGGTTACCCACGATATACAACGCCCCACCCACCACCAGCGCTTCGCGCGCCTGCTGGAACATGCGCCAGGCAAGGAAATCGCCCACCACCTGCTGCTGGTGGAACGGCGGGTTGCACAGCACTACATCGAGCGACTGCTTCTCCACCCCTGCCAACCCATCGGCTGCAATGAAAGTCGCCGGGCGCTCGCCCAACGCGGCTTGCCAGTTTTCCTGCGCCGATTGCACCGCCATGTACGATTCGTCGACTAGCGTGTACTGGGCATCGGGGTTGGTCAGTGCGCTGGCAATTGCCAGCACGCCATTGCCGCAGCCAAGGTCCGCCACCCGTGCGTTGCCCAAGTCGCGTGGGAGGTGTGGCAGGAATGCCCGGGTGCCGATATCCAGGCCTTCACGGCAGAACACGTTGGCGTGGTTGACCAGCTCCAGCGCAGGCGCGTCGAGGCGGTAGCGGCTCGGGTAGGGCGAGCTTGCGGCCGGCCGTTCGGCCAGCGTCGCGGTCAGCAGGCGAGCCTTTTTCTGCGCCAGCGAGGCTTGCACCGGGCCGATGTACTTTTCCATCAGGTCGCCGGCTGCGTGTGGCAAGTGCTTGATCATCGCCCCGGCAATCACCTGCGCGCCTGGCGCCAGGTGGCCCTGCAGGCGGATCAGTTGTTCTTCAAGCAGGGCCAGTGTCTTGGGCACGCGCACCAGCACCCGGTCGAACGTGCCATTCCAGTGTTCGCTGGCCGGTACGAAGGGCACGCTGTCGAACGGCAAACCGTTGCGCGCCAGGTTCTTTTCCAGGGCAAGGTGCGCCAGGTGAGAATCGCCGCTGCTGACCACCTGCAGCCGGCCCGCCAGGCTGGCG
Source organism: Pseudomonas sp. NMI542_15 (assembly GCF_021283425.1). Classification (NCBI taxonomy): domain Bacteria; kingdom Pseudomonadati; phylum Pseudomonadota; class Gammaproteobacteria; order Pseudomonadales; family Pseudomonadaceae; genus Pseudomonas; species Pseudomonas sp. NMI542_15. The sequence continues at coordinate 40,815 of NZ_JAJSRO010000017.1, forward strand.
GCCAGGGCACCGAAGCTGTCATTGAGCACCAGTACCCGGCAGTTGGCGTCGGGTGCCTGTGCGTGCAACTGCGCAAGCAGGTACTCGTCGGCGGCGTCGAACGCCTGCAGCGGGTCGTTGGCCTGTTCCGGCTGGCGGATCAGGTCGAGTTCGGCGTAGGGGGTGGTCAACAGGGGCATGGCGTCTGGCTCGGGTATGAAACTGCCCGTTGCGGTTCGCCCCGGGCTTTGCCGGGCAATTCTACAGGGCTTTGCCCAAGGTCGCAGGTCTGAAGGTCAGATCCAGCCACGCAGGGCAGCGATGGCGATGGCGCCGGCCTTGTTGGCGGCGTTGGTCTTGGTGATCACGCTGCGGATATGGAAGTTCACGGTGCTCTGCGACAGTGACAGGATGCAAGCCACGTCGGCTGCGGTCTTGCCAGCGGCCGACCATTTCAGTACTTCCAGTTCACGCTCGCTCATTTTAGGTTGCGGTGGGCACAGTGCGCTCAGGTGGTGTTCGCCGAGTACGGCATGCAGGGTATGGCACAGCCACTGCACGCTGCCGGCCTTGTCGTACAGCTCCACGATGTCGATTGATTGGGCTGGTCTGGCCACGCTGATCTGGCTTTCATTGTGCTGCAGGTCGTGCAGTGATTGCGTCCAGCCATGACGCAAGCCGTACTGGCAGGCCGCTTCGCGAAACTGCGGGGCCTCACGATACAGTTCGTCGGTCCACAGCACCGGCATGGTCGAACTGTGGCTGACGCTGGCGGCCGGGTCCTGCTTGTAGAACTCATCGCGCTGGTAGCGCTCGATCCACTCCGCCGGGTAGTTGCTGTAGAGGTACACCCTGGGTGTCTGCGTGGCGATCTGGATGCGCATGTTCAGCCCGAGGTACTCCATGTCCAGGTCTTGCGCCAGATGTACCGCGATGTCGAACAGCTTCCGTGGGCTGCGTTCGTTGACGAACGCTTGAAGGTGTTCGGGATTCCAGTGAAGCATCAGAAATTCCTCGGGTGCGTCGGATCCAATCCATTTGGGTACCCGGCTTATTGTAGGAAAAGACCTAGCATGGCGTTGGGAATTTTTTGTTATAGCGCTTAGGGGTTTCTGCAAATTCGGCACGATCCGGTTGTGTGAGGCCCTACAAAGCAGTGGTTTTTATCCGCGCCACTTTGCGCGACACTGTGCGCACGTCAACCCTGGAGCCCGATATGACCGCTAGCGCCGAAAAGTTCACCCGCCAGACCCTGCTCGATGTTCAGCCGCTCACGCCGAACCTCTTCAGCCTGCGGGTTACGCGCGATGCGGGGTTCCGCTTCCGTTCCGGACAGTTCGCCCGCCTTGGTGTGACCAAGGCCGATGGCAGCGTGGTGTGGCGCGCCTACTCCATGGTCAGCGCACCCCATGACGAGCACCTCGACTTCTTCTCCATCGTGGTGCCAGGGGGGGAGTTCACCAGTGAGCTGAGCCGGCTGGGGGCGGGTGATACCTTGCTGATCGACCGCCAGGCCTTCGGTTTCCTTACCCTTGACCGCTTCGTGGGCGGGCGCGACCTGTGGCTGCTGGCGACCGGCACCGGTATTGCGCCATTCATGTCGATCCTGCAGGACTTCGAAGCCTGGGAGCGTTTTGACAGCATCAAGCTGGTGTATTCGGTGCGTGAAGCGAAAGAGCTGGCCTACGTGGATGAAATCGCAGGGCTGGAGCAGCGCGACTATCTGGCTGAGTATGCCGGCAAGCTGCAGTTCATTCCGGTGGTGACCCGTGAGCAGCACCCCGGGGCTTTGAATCAGCGGATTACCACGCTGATCGAGAATGGCGAGCTGGAGCAGGCGGCGGGGTTGGAGCTGTCGCCCGAGCATTCGCGGGTGATGCTGTGCGGTAACCCGGAGATGATCGATGAAACTCGCAAGGTGCTGAAGGCGCGTGACTTGCAGCTGAGCCTGAGCAAGCGGCCGGGGCAGGTGGCGGTCGAAAACTATTGGTAATGCTATTGGGGCCGCAAAGCGGCCCCAGCAACCTCAAGGCAACCGATTCTGGTTCTGCGTCTTGAGCAAATCGCGAATTTCGGTCAGCAGCGTCTCTTCAGCAGAAGGCACCGGCGGCGCAGTCGGTGCCACGGCTTCTTCGCGCTTGAGCCTGTTGATCGCCTTCACCCCCATGAAGATGGCAAAGGCAACGATCAGGAAGTCGATCACGGTCTGGATGAACTTGCCATAGGCCAGCACCACTGCCGGAATGTCACCGTCGGCAGCCTTCAGGGTAATGGCCAGGTCGCTGAAGTCCACCCCCCCGATCAACAGGCCCAGTGGCGGCATGACCACGTCGCCGACGAAGGACGAGACGATCTTGCCGAAGGCCGCGCCGATGATGATACCGACCGCCATGTCGACGACATTGCCTTTGACCGCGAAGGCCTTGAACTCACTGATCATGCCCATGTTTGGTTCCTTGTAACAAAAGGTAAGGTTAACGCAGTGTAAGCCACTAAAACGCTTCATGCGTTGTGTTCAGGGCTACTGACTGCGCTTAGAACGAATAGTTTTGTCGCATCCCGAAGCGTTCGAGACACGTCCTGCTCGGCTATGATGGCGGTTTTTTCCAGGAGACCCCACCCATGGCCAAGGCCAAGCGCTTGTATGGCTGCACCGAGTGCGGCGCGACCTTCCCCAAATGGGCCGGCCAGTGTGGCGAATGCGGAGCCTGGAACACGCTGGTCGAAACCATGATCGAAAGCGGTGGTGCGGCCGCGCCCAGCAGCGGCCGCGCCGGCTGGACCGGCCAGCAAGCGCAGATCAAGACCCTGGCCGAAGTCAGCGTTGAGGAAATCCCGCGCTTCACCACCAGCAGCACCGAACTGGACCGCGTGTTGGGCGGTGGCCTGGTGGATGGCTCGGTGGTGCTGATTGGTGGCGACCCAGGCATCGGCAAATCGACCATCCTGCTGCAGACCTTGTGCAACATTGCCTCGGGCATGCCGGCGCTGTACGTCACGGGTGAAGAGTCGCAGCAGCAAGTGGCCATGCGCTCGCGGCGCCTGGGCTTGCCCCAGGACAAGCTCAAGGTCATGACCGAAACCTGTATTGAAACCATTATCGCCACCGCGCGGGTCGAGAAGCCTCGGGTAATGGTGATCGACTCGATCCAGACTATTTTCACCGAGCAGTTGCAGTCGGCTCCTGGCGGGGTAGCCCAGGTGCGCGAGAGCACGGCGCTACTGGTGCGTTACGCCAAGCAGAGCGGCACGGCGATCTTCCTGGTCGGCCACGTGACCAAGGAAGGCTCGCTGGCCGGCCCACGGGTACTGGAGCACATGGTCGATACCGTGCTGTATTTCGAAGGTGAGTCCGACGGCCGCCTGCGCTTGTTGCGAGCGGTGAAAAACCGCTTTGGTGCGGTCAACGAACTGGGCGTGTTCGGCATGACCGACCGGGGCCTGAAAGAGGTGTCCAACCCGTCGGCGATCTTCCTTAACCGTACCCAGGAAGAAGTACCGGGCAGTGTGGTGATGGCGACTTGGGAAGGCACCCGGCCAATGCTGGTCGAGGTACAGGCGCTGGTCGACGACAGCCACTTGGCCAACCCGCGCCGGGTAACCCTGGGCCTGGACCAGAACCGCCTGGCCATGTTGCTGGCGGTGCTGCACCGCCACGGCGGTATTCCCACCCACGATCAGGACGTGTTCTTAAATGTGGTAGGCGGGGTCAAGGTGCTGGAAACGGCGTCGGACCTGGCGCTGCTGGCGGCGGTGATGTCCAGCTTGCGTAACCGGCCACTGGCCCATGGGCTGCTGGTGTTTGGCGAGATCGGCCTGTCGGGCGAGGTGCGGCCGGTGCCTAGCGGGCAGGAGCGGTTGAAGGAAGCGGCCAAGCATGGCTTCAAGCGGGCGATCGTGCCCAAGGGCAATGCGCCGAAAGAGGCGCCGGCGGGGCTGCAGGTAATTGCCGTCACCCGTCTGGAACAGGCCCTGGATGCATTGTTCGAGTAATCCGTAGTCAGGCCCGGCCCTATCGCCGGCAAGCCAGCTCCCACAGGACCACAGTTTCCAGGTCCTGTGCAGTACCTGTGGGAGCTGGCTTGCCGGCGATAGGGCCAGTACAGTCAAACGAAAAAGGGGCCGACGATGCGCGTCGGCCCCCCTCTCACCGCTCAGTCAGCGGTCAATGCTCGGCAACTGCCTCGCGCCTGACCGTCTGGTTGCCATGCTCGTCCAGCTCCAGCATCGGCACTTCGTTGCCTTCGGCATCGAACAGCTTGCCATCCTTGAAGTAGTCGCCATCACGCAGCGCGGAAATGTCGGAGTACTGGATGGTGCGTTCGTAAGCTGCAGCGAACACGGACTGGTTTTCCGAGTTGCCGGTGGTGAAGTGGTTGAATATCAGGTTCAGCAGGATGGCCATGATTGCCGCCGAGCTGATGCCCGAGTGGAAGATGGTCTCGAACCAGTTCGGGAAGTGGTGGTAGAAGGTTGGTGCGGCGATCGGGATCATGCCGAAGCCCAGCGAAGCCGCGACGATGATCAGGTTGACGTTGTTCTTGTAGCTGACCTTGGACAGGGTGCGGATACCGCTGGCCGCCACGGTGCCGAACAGCACGATGCCCGCGCCGCCCAGTACCGGGGTCGGTACTGCCGCAATCACCCGGCCCATGACCGGCAGAAGGCCGAGTACCACCAGAATCACGCCACCCGTGGCCACCACGTAACGGCTCTTGACCCCGGTCACGGCCACCAGGCCAACGTTCTGGGCGAACGCGCTCTGGGTAAACGAGCCGAAGATCGGCGCCAGGATGCTCGATGCCATGTCGGCGCGCAGGCCGTTGCCCAGGCGTTTGGAGTCGACCTTGGTCTCGATGATCTCACCCACGGCGAGGATGTCGGCCGAGGTTTCCACCAGGGTTACCATGATCACGATGCACATCGACAGGATCGCGGCGATGTGGAATTCCGGCATACCGAAGTGGAACGGCGTGGGGAAGGCGAACATCGGGCCTTCGGCGACCTTGCTGAAGTCGGTCATGCCCAGCGCCCAGGCGATGAGGGTGCCGAACACCATGGCCAGCAGGATCGACAGGCGCGAGATGGTCGCGCTGCCCAGCTTGCTCAGCAGCAGCACGATGGCAAAGGTCAGCCCCGCCAGGCCGATGTTGGCCACGCTGCCAAATTCCGGCGAAGCGCTGTTGCCGCCCATCACCCAACGAGCGGCGACCGGCATCAGCGTCAGGCCGATGGTGGTGATGACGATGCCGGTCACCAGCGGCGGGAAGAACTTGGTGATGCGCGAGAACACCGGGGTGATCAGAAAGCCGATCAGCGATGCTGCCATGACTGCGCCGAGCACACCGGGCAGGCCACCGCCGCCCTCGCTGCTGAGGATGGCACCCATGGTCGCCACACCGGCAAACGACACGCCCTGCACCAGCGGCAACTGGCAGCCGAAGAACGGCAGGCCGAGGGTTTGCAGCAGGGTGGCCAGGCCACCGGCAAACAGCGAGGCGGCAATCAGCATGCCGATCTCGGCGCCGTTGAGGCCTGCGGCCTGCCCCAGGATCAGGGGTACCGCGACAATCCCTCCGTACATGGTCAGCACATGTTGCAGACCGTAGGCCAGGTTGGCACCAAGGCCGAGGTTTTCGTCCTCGGGGCGCTTGGCGGGAGACGTGCTAGGGGACGTAGTCATGGAGCAGGCTCTCTGTTTATTTTTGTGTCGCTACTGTAGACAGTTCCTGCAAATGATTGCCACTAGAATTGTATACAATATTTTGATCGGAGCGCGCACATCGGCGGCCTCCGGATGTGCGAAAACCCAATGCAGAAGGCGTACCAACTCATCAAATGCTGTATTAGAGGGGTGTGTACAAAGTGCAGCTACCCAGCCTTAAAGCTGTCTGGGTAGACAGGAAACACAACGCGGGAAGGCTATTAGCTAGCTAAAAGATTTCATTATTCGATGAGTTCGCGCAGCTCACGCATCATTCTGGTGCTGTCAGCCCCGTTCAATTCCACAAGACGGTGCAAATGGCTCATCGAATCAATGTCGATGTACAAGCAGATGAAGCCCAGTCGGTTCGGTTCTTCGTGGCGCAGTTCGACCTGCGTCTGCACCTCGGTCACTTCGTCGTTGAGCACAATGTAGGCTTCGAAGTCCTGGCTCAGGTCGGGATCCCAGGGTTGCGGGCTTTCGACCAGCAGGCCTTTGAGGGACAGGTCGAGCAGTTTCACCTCCCAGCAACGTTCGCCCTGGCACAGCCTGGTCGGGGCGTCGAACGGGATACGCAGGAAACGGCGGCGTTCGTCGTGATCGCTCATGGCATGGATCCTCGGGTAGGTCCTAAAGTGACATCCTGACTATAGTTAAAATGCTACGTGCATCAGGTACCGCAATCTGGCCGCAGAGGCTCTAGACCAAAGCAAGTGTGGCAATGCGCGATGACTCGCCCTAGACTCGGTGGGCGGTCTTTCCAATCCACCAGCTGGAAGCTAACCATGAACAACAATAATAGCCTGCTACGCCACATTCCGTGGCTGGCGCTGGCAGTCATAGGGGCCTGCGCGCTGGGTGTGGTCGCCCTGCGTCGCGGTGAGGCAATCAACGCCTTGTGGATCGTGGTCGCGGCAGTGGCCATCTACCTGGTTGCCTACCGTTACTACAGCCTGTTCATCGCTACCAAGGTGATGCAACTGGACCCGCGCCGTGCTACCCCTGCGGTGCTCAACAACGACGGCCTGGACTACGTCCCGACCAACAAACACATTCTTTTCGGTCACCACTTCGCTGCCATCGCCGGCGCAGGCCCCTTGGTCGGCCCGGTGCTCGCCGCGCAAATGGGCTACCTGCCCGGCACGCTGTGGCTGATCGCCGGCGTGGTGCTGGCCGGTGCGGTGCAGGACTTCATGGTCCTGTTCCTGTCCACCCGCCGCAACGGCCGTTCGCTGGGCGACATGGTGCGTGAGGAGATGGGCCGCATTCCGGGCACCATCGCCCTGTTCGGCTGCTTCCTGATCATGATCATCATCCTCGCGGTGCTGGCGCTGATCGTGGTCAAGGCCCTGGCCGAGAGCCCGTGGGGCATGTTCACCGTCATGGCGACCATCCCGATCGCGATGTTCATGGGCATCTACATGCGCTATATCCGTCCGGGCCGCATTGGCGAGATCTCGGTCGTTGGCGTGGTACTGCTGCTGGCCTCGATCTGGCTGGGCGGCGTAATTGCTGCGGATCCGGTCTGGGGCCCGGCGTTCACCTTCACCGGCGTGCAGATTACCTGGATGCTGGTGGGCTACGGCTTCGTCGCCGCAGTGCTGCCGGTGTGGCTGGTGCTGGCGCCGCGTGACTACCTGTCGACCTTCCTCAAGATCGGCACCATCGTTGGTCTGGCCATCGGTATCCTGATCATCGCGCCCGAGCTGAAAATGCCCGCGCTGACCCAGTTCACCGACGGCACTGGCCCGGTATGGAAGGGCACCCTGTTCCCGTTCCTGTTCATCACCATTGCCTGTGGTGCGGTGTCCGGCTTCCACGCGCTGATCTCTTCGGGGACCACGCCCAAGCTGCTGGACAACGAAACCAACGCCCGCTACATCGGTTACGGCGGCATGCTGATGGAATCGTTCGTTGCCATCATGGCCATGGTCGCCGCGTCTGTGATCGAGCCGGGCGTGTACTTCGCCATGAACAGCCCGGCCGCCGTGGTGGGCGCAGACGTTGCCTCGGTGGCGCAGACGGTCAGCAGCTGGGGCTTCCTGATCACCCCCGAGCAGCTCGAAGCCGTCGCCCGTGACATCGGCGAGCACACCATCCTGGCCCGTGCCGGCGGTGCGCCAACCCTGGCGGTCGGTATCGCGCAGATCCTGCACCAGGTGTTGCCAGGTGAGAACACCATGGCGTTCTGGTACCACTTTGCGATCCTGTTCGAGGCGCTGTTCATCCTCACGGCGGTGGACGCCGGTACCCGTGCCGGGCGCTTCATGCTGCAGGACCTGCTTGGCAGCTTCGTGCCGGCGCTCAAACGCACCGAGTCGTGGGGGGCCAACCTGCTTGCCACCGCGGGTTGCGTGGCAATGTGGGGTTATCTGCTGTACCAGGGCGTGATCGACCCGCTGGGTGGCATCAACACCTTGTGGCCGCTGTTTGGCATCTCCAACCAGATGCTGGCCGGTATCGCCTTGATGCTCGGTACTGTGGTGCTGATCAAGATGAAGCGTCAGCGTTACATCTGGGTCACCTTGGTGCCGGCCGTGTGGCTGCTGATCTGCACCACTGCCGCAGGCCTGATCAAGCTGTTCGACCCGAACCCGGCCGTTGGCTTCCTGGCCCTGGCCAAGAAGTACAGCACTGCACTGGACGCCGGCCAGGTACTGGCCCCGGCCAAGGACATCGGGCAGATGCAGCACGTGATCTTCAACGCCTACACCAACGCGGGCCTGACGATTCTGTTCCTGCTGGTGGTCTTCAGCATCCTGTTCTTCGCCATCAAGGTCGGCTACGCCGCCTGGGGCCGCAAGGAGCGCAGCGACAAGGAAACCCCGTTCCAGGCCCTGCCTGACGCGTAATCGAGAGGACTGCAATCATGTTCAACGACTTGGGTCGACTGGGAAAATACCTGGGGCAGGCAGCCCGCCTGATGGTCGGTATGCCCGACTACGACAACTATGTCGAACACATGCAGAAGACGCACCCGGACAAGCCGGTGATGAGCTACGAGGCGTTCTTCCGCGAACGCCAGGAAGCCCGTTACGGCGGCAAGTCCGGGCCCAAATGCTGTTGAACCCTAAGCGTTGACCTGTCCGGCCTCATCGCCGGCACGCCAGCTCCCACAGGTACTCCATAGGCCACAAGTCTGTGCAGTACCTGTGGGAGCTGGCTTGCCGGCGATGAGGCCACTGTTTTTTCCGCACAGGAGATGTTCTGCGTGCAGACGCCTATTCCCGTAACCGTACTCACAGGTTTCCTTGGTGCTGGCAAGACCACCTTGCTCAAGCACATGCTCAAGGCCGAGCACGGCCTGAAGATTGCCGTGATCGAAAACGAATTCAGCGAGGCCGGCATCGACAGCCAGCTGCTGGGCGACGAGCCGGTGCAGGTGATGACCCTGGCCAATGGCTGCGTGTGCTGCAGCATCCACGGCGACCTCACGCGCGCCTTGTACCTGCTGCTCGAACGCCTGGACGCAGGCGAGATCGCCTTCGAGCGCCTGGTCATCGAATGCACCGGCCTGGCCGACCCGGCGCCGGTGGCGCAAACCTTTTTCATCGACGAGGAGCTGCGTGAGCGCTATATCCTTGACGGCATCATCACCCTGGTCGATGCGGTTCATGCCGAACTGCACCTGACCCAGACCATCGCCCAGGCCCAGGTCGGCTTTGCCGATCGCCTGCTGCTGAGCAAGACCGACCTGGCTGAACCGGCTGCGGTGCAGGCTCTGCGCGAGCGCCTGGCGCGCATCAATGGCCGGGCCGCCATCGGTGTCGTCGAACACGGCCGCATCGACCTGGCTGAGCTACTGGATGTGCGTGGTTTCAACCTCAACCCTGACCTGGGCGCAAACCTGAAACCGGCGCTTCGCCCGGTGCTCAAGCCCGCCACGCCGGACAGGATCTCGACGCTGGTGCTGCGCACGGAAACCGCGCTGGATATCGACCGCCTCAGCGGTTTCATGAACGAGTTGCTGGAAACTCATGGCAAACAGCTGCTGCGCTACAAGGGCGTGCTGAACATCGCCGGTGAAGACCGCAAGCTGGTCTTCCAGGGCGTGCTCAAGCTCTACGGCTTTGACTGGGACGCCCAGTGGGCCGAGGGTGAACCCCGTGAGAGCGTGATGGTGTTCATCGCCGATGAACTGCCCGAGGCTATGATTCGGGCTGGCTTCGAGGCGCTGGCTGCGGGCTGACCCGCCGCGGCGTTGCGGCCTGGAACCACTGCGGCCACGAGCTGCGGTGGCGGGTTTCAACCTCGATGCATGGGATCAGGCGCTCGGTCAGCACAGCGGTCTGCCGCACTGCCTTGGCGGTGCGGTACTTGACGCTGTGGATGCACTCGCGGTCGCCGAACTCGCAGCGGTTCAGTGCGGTACCGCCGCAAGGGCCGTTGGCCAAGCCCTTGGGGCAGGTTTCCGGGCAGACGTACAGCGTGTCTTCCAGACGGCAGCGGCCGCACGTATCGCAACCCACCCATGGCCGTTTCACCGCACGTTCCACTTTGTGCAACACCTGAGCACCAACGCGCGTAGCCCACAGCGGCCGGCGAACCGCCCAGCCAAATGCCTTGCTCAAGCCATTGCGGCGGCTGAACAGCAGCGAATGCATGCCGTGCATCAGGTGATAGCGTGCTTTCTCTTTGAAGGAGGCATCGACCCGCGATTCGCCCTGCCGCCAGGCCGCTTGCGGCGGATGGAAGATCACCGCCGGCAGCCCGGGCATCTGCCAACTGGCCTGCCAGGCGGGCGCCCACTGCTCCAGCGTGTGGACCTGGGTTTGCCAGTGCTCGATACGGGCTTCCAGAGCCAGCAGCTGTTTGAGTTCGTGAACCCCTGACAGGTGCACACCGGCGTAACCCATCAGCTTTACACCGATGATCTGCAAGGCCAGGCGGTCAACACTGCGCGCCTGGGCAAACACCTTGGACTGCGCGGTCTCCGCTTCGAGCATGTCACGCATGGACGGGGTGACAGTGACGCCGGCCACGTGGTCGAGCATGGCCGCACGCCCGTGGGTAAGGCTCATGAGGCAGGCCAGCATGGGCAGGGGCGTGGGCTGGCGGCGCATCCAGTGCATGGCTTCCTGATGCTTGGCGGCGTCGAAGCCCAGTTGCAGCGTGAGGAAGTCGGCCCCCGCTGCCAGCTTTTTCTCGGCCTTGAAATACTGGGCGCCGCCTTCTTCCTCACAGTACTTGAACGGGTTCAGGGCAGCGCCCAGCAGCCAGTGCGGGCAAGCCTGGCGGGCGAGCTGCAGGGCGGCGACCGATTCCAGGTAGCGTACGGGGCGCTGGCCGGGCTCGTGGCCGGGCAGGCGGTCGCCGGTCAGCAGCAACAGCTGGTCGAGGCCCGCGGCGTCCATACGCTGCAGTTGGGCGAGCAGGTGGTGACGCTCGCGGTCCTTGCCGGAAAAGTGCGGCAAGGCAGGTACCGGGTTGCTGAAAGCGGCGAGGGCGTCCAGCGGCGACATGTCCAGCGGGCTGCCGACGCGATCGCCGATGGCCACGGTCATCGGCCAGCCGCACAGGTGCGCACGGGCCATGATCGCTTCCATGGCGGCGAAGCGTTCTGTGGAAGGCTTGGGGACGAACTCCATGACGCAGACGAAGTTCTGTTCGCGCAGCGCGGTTTTCAGCAGGCTCATGTGGCCGGGCACCTGGTGTGGTCAGGGTGGCATTGTGCGGCACAAGGCGGGCGGGGTCATGTCCGGATGCGCAGGGTGGTGCTCTGAATGAGACATCAGCATGATCATGAAAAAATCTTGGGTTCATCTCAAATTTAATGAGTTTGTCTCAAACCATTGTCAACCGGACAATCCCCTCATTCATTTATGCATGCTGAAGGGACAAGACATGGCACTGGCACACAACCTGGGCTTTCCACGCATCGGTGGCAACCGCGAGCTGCGTGCCCGCCACTGGCAGGTGCAGAAAGACGCCGGCATCGAACTGCTGCCCGTTGGCGACTTTGCCTGGCTTGACCAACCGTTCGACCTTGGCTGGGCGCAACTCTTCGACGAAGTGGCGCAAGCCAAGGCCTTGGGCCACGCGGTCAAGCCAGTGGTAATCGGCCCATTGACCTATTTGTGGCAGGGCGAAAACAACGACGGGACCGACAAGCTGGAGCGCCTCGAGACCCTGCTGCCGCTCTATGACCAGTATCTCAACCGCCTGGCTGCGCTGGGCGTCGAGTGGGTACAGATCGATGAGCCGATTCTCGCCGAAGATCTGCCTCAAGACTGGAAAAACGCTTTCGAGCGCGTCTATAACATCCTTCAGCGCGCGCCCTTGAAGAAGCTGATTGCCACCTACTCGGGTGGCCTTGGCGGCAACCTCGGCCTGGCCGCCAACCTGCCGGTCGATGGCCTGCACATCGACCTGGTGCAGGCACCCGACCAGTACGTGACCATCCTCGACCGCCTGCCGGCCTACAAAGTGCTTTCGCTGGGCCTGGTTGACGGCGTCAACGCCGCGCCTTGCAACCTGGGACAGACCCTGGACCTGCTGTACGATGCCCATGAGCGCCTGGGAGAGCGGCTGTGGCTGGCGCCATCTTGTGCGCTGCTGCACTGCCCGCTGGACCTGGCTGTGCAGAAGTGCCAGGAAGTCGCGGTGCTGGCTGCTGCACTGGAACAGAACCGCGCTGCGGCTTGATCATCGGCTGCCTGTGCCGGCCTCTTCGCGGGTGAACCCGCTCCCACAGGTACAGTGCAAGCCTTGAAAATTCATGTGGTCCCTGGCCCCACAGGTACAGCATAAACCTTGAAACTTGTGCGGTCCCTGTGGGAGCGGGTTTACCCGCGAATAGGCCGGGCCTGCTGATCAGCGCTCGATCGCCAGCGCCACGCCTTGCCCACCCCCGATGCACAAGGTCGCCAGGCCTTTCTTGGCGTCCCGCTTGATCATCTCGTGCAGCAAGGTCACCAGCACCCGGCACCCGGAAGCGCCAATCGGGTGGCCCAGGGCAATCGCCCCGCCATTCACGTTGACCCGCGCAGCATCCCATTCCAGCACCTTGCCCACTGCCAGCGCCTGTGCGGCAAAGGCTTCGTTGGCTTCGATCAGGTCCAGTTCGGCCAGTTGCCAACCGGCCTTGTCCAGGCAACGCTGAGTCGCTGAAACCGGGCCGATACCCATGATTGCCGGGTCTACCCCTGCACTGGCATAGGCGGCGATCTTCGCCAGCACCGGCAGGCCCAGGGCTTTGGCCTTGGCGGCACTCATCAGCAGCACGGCGGCGGCGCCGTCGTTCAGGCTGGAGGCGTTGCCCGCGGTAACGCTGCCATCTTTCTTGAACGCAGGACGCAGTTTGGCCAAGGAGTCTGCGGTGGTGTCCGGGCGTGGCTGTTCGTCCTGGGCGAACACCTTGGGCTCACCTTTTTTCTGCGGCAACACGATCGGGGTGATTTCATCGTTGAAGCGCCCGGCCTCGATGGCCGCCACGGCCTTGCGCTGCGACTCGGCGGCAAAGGCGTCCTGCTGTTCACGGCTCAGGCCGTACTTGTCCACAAGGTTCTCGGCGGTGATGCCCATGTGGTAGTCGTTGAAGGCATCCCACAGGCCATCGGTGATCATGCTGTCGATCAGCTGGCCATGGCCCATACGCTGGCCAGTGCGGGCTGAAGGCATCACATAGGGGGCAAGGCTCATGTTTTCCTGGCCACCGGCAATCACAACATCGGCATCACCGCAGCGGATGGCCTGTGCGGCCAAGTGCAGTGCCTTGAGGCCCGAGCCGCAGACCTTGTTCAGGGTCAGTGCCGGTACGCTGTAGGGCAAGCCGGCCTTGATCGCGGCCTGACGCGCCGGGTTCTGGCCGGCGCCGGCGGTGAGCACCTGGCCGAGGATCACTTCGTCCACCTGCGCCGGGTCCAGCCCGGTCTGCTCCAGCAGGCGCTTGATCACGGCGGCACCGAGGTCGACCGCAGGTACCGTGGCCAGGGCGCCCTGAAAGCTGCCGATGGCGGTGCGGGTAGCGGCGACGATGACCACGTCATTCATGTTGTTGTTCTCCGTGCGATGGGCGTAATGCCCAAGCATCGGTGGCTTTGGCTCATTTGTTAAGTTTGTTTTTCTTTCGGATTGATGTGAAAAACAAATCAATGGGCGCTCGGCGGGCTATCCAACTAAGCTGAATTCCGTGCTGTTTTCACTCAACTGAATGGAGCCCATACCCATGCGCACCCTCATCGCCTTGATGCTACTGATCGGCAGCAGCACAGCATTCGCCGCCACCCAATGCACCACCTCAGACAAAAGCACCTGGCAAGACCAGGAAAAGTTCCAGGCCCAGCTCAAGGAGCAGGGTTACAAGATCAACAAGTTCAAGGTTACCAAGGGCAACTGCTACGAGATCTATGGTCTCGACAAGGATGGCCGCAAGGTCGAGATCTACCATGACCCGGTGAGCGGCAAGGCGGTCAAGTCCGAGTACCACGATTGAACAGCGACGGCACGGTGCAGCTGTGGGACCCGCTCCTGCGGCTGTGCCATCTCTCCATCGCCGGTGTGTTCTTCGCCGACTATTTTTTCAACGAAGAAGGTGACGACTGGCACCAGTGGCTGGGTTACTACGCACTGGCCTGTGTCGTGGTGCGCGTGGTCTGGGGCTTTGTCGGGCCACCCAGTGCGCGCTGGGCCGATTTCTGGCCAACCCCGGCGCGCCTGGCAGTGCATGCCCGTGCGCTGCTGCGCGGCGAGCCTTGTCATCGCCTGGGGCATTCGCCAATTGGCGCCCTGGTGATGCTGTTGATGCTCACCGGTATCGCAGGGCTGGTCCTGACCGGCTGGGCGTCCCAGGAGGTGGACGCGCTGTGGGGCGCCGATTGGCCGACCGACCTGCACAGCTGGTTGGCCGATGCGGTGTTGGCGTTGGTGTGTGTGCATGTGCTGGCGGCGATCTACGAGAGTGTGCGCCTGCGCGAGAACCTGCCGTTGTCTATGATCACCGGGCGTCGACGGCGCCGGGATTGAATTTAACTGTGCCGGCCTCTTCGCGGCTAAAGCCGCTCCCACAGGTATTACACAGCCCTTGAGAGCGGCGGGGCCCTTGTGGGAGCGGCTTTAGCCGCGAAGAGGCCAGGTCAGGCAACACAACTCAAACAGCCGGACACTGATGGGTCACACAGTGAATCCCGCCACCCCCGGCGGCAATGGCATCAATATCCAGCTGCACGATATCGCGCCCCGGGTACAACGCCGCCAGCAACGCCCGAGCCTCTTCATCCGCCTGCGCATCACCAAACTGCGGCGCGATGATCGCGCCATTGATCACGAAGTAATTGACGTATCCGGCCGCAAAGTCTTCATTGCCCTTGCTGAACCTGTTACGCCGCCCGCGCTGTGGCGGTGACACGACATGAATCTGCAACGTCCGGCCTTCTGCATCGGTGGCGCGCTTGAGAATCTCAAGATGCTTGCGCGTCACGCCGTGGTCATACGATTCCGCGTCGTTGTCCAGGTTGGCAATCACCACCCCCGGCCGCACGAAGCGGGCATAGAAATCCACATGCCCGTCAGTGATGTCCTCACCGGCGATGCCCGGCAGCCAGATAACCTTGCTCAACCCCAAGCGCTCCTTGAGCTCGGCCTCGACCTCGGCCTTGCTCCAGCCCTTGTTGCGGTTGGCATTGACCCAGCTGCTTTCGGTCATGATGCCGGTGCCATGGCCATCCACTTCGATGGCACCTCCTTCACCGACCAACTCGCTGCGCTGATAGCGCGCGCCGGCGAGTGTGGCGATCCGCTTGGCCAGCTGTGCATCGTTGCGGTGGCGCTGCTTGTTGCCCCAGCCGTTGAAGTTGAAATCCACCGCGCCCAGCGCGCCGTCGTCATTGAGGACGAAGTTGGCGCCGATGTCGCGCATCCAGATGTCGTCCAGTTCGCACTCGACAAAGCTTGTGCGCGGGCTGGCGCAGTGCTGCTCGGCCAGCTTTCGTTCGCTTGCCCGGCAGAACACGGTGACCGGCTGATAACGCGCGATGGCTTGGGCTATGCGGCCCAGGGCAGCTTGCACATCGGCGGTGAAGTCTTCCCAGATGACATCCTGGGCGCCGAAGGCGATGAAGGCGCGCTGCTGCGGTTCGCCCTCGTCAGGCATGAGCCAGCGCCCGGGCTCGTCGGCGCGAGTCAGGCCCAGGGGCAAGCCAAGGCCGGTGCCGAGGCCGGCCGCCAGTGACAGTTGCAGGAAGGTTCTACGGCTTGGCATGGCTCAGTCCTGTGCAGTCTTGAAGCGTGTCCACACGCGCATGCGTGCCCGCATGTCAGCCTGTGGAATATCGCGGCCCGGTATTAGTCGGGCATAGGTTGCTTCGTCGAGGTAGATATCGGGGTTGTCGCGCATGCGTGGGTCCACCGCCTGGCGCGCCTTGGCGCTGGCAGTGGGGTAACCGGTGAAGTTGCTGATGGCAGCCATGTTCGCCGGGCGCATGACGAAGTTGATGAAACGATAGGCGTATTCCGGGTGCCTGGCGTCGGCCGGGATGGCCATGGTGTCCATCCACACCGTGGTGCCTTGGCGGGGCACGCGGTACTGAAAGTCCAGGTGCTTGCCTGCGGCCTCGGCCGTGCGCTGGGCCTGGATCACGTCGCCGCTATAGCCCAGGGACACGCACAGGTTTTCGTTGACCAGTTCGGTCACCGGCTGCGACTGGAACTTGCGCACATACGGGCGTATGGCCTTGAGCAGCTCGCTGGCGGCGGCCAAGTCTTCACGCTTGGCGCTGCGTGGCTCGCGCCCCAGGTAGTTGAGGACCACAGCCAACACTTCGTCGGGCGAGTCGATGACCGAGATACCGCAGTCGGCGAACTTGGCCGCCAGCTCCGGCTTGAACAGCAGGTCGAGGTTGTCCAGCGGCGCATCGGGCATGCGCTGGCGGACTTTCTCGGCATTCACCGTCAGGCCGATGGTGCCCCAGGTGTAGGGGACGGTCGCCTGGCTGGCCCTGGGGTACCGGGCATGCAGCTGGCGCAGGCCAGGCTCGATGTCGTCCAGTGCCTCAAGGCGGCTGTGGTCCAGTGGCTGCAGGCTGCCGGCGCGCATCAGCCGTTCGGCAACGGTGTCACCGGGGAACACCAGGTCGTAGCCACTGCGCCCGGACATCAGCTTGGCTTCGAGTACTTCACTGCCGTCCATGACGTCGTAGATGACCTGGATGCCGGTTTCGGCCGTGAACTGCTTCAGGGTGTCCTCGGCAAAATAGTCGGCCCAGTTGTACAGGCGCAAAACGGCCTGTTCGGCCTGGGCCTGGCTGGCGCAAATGGCCAGCGCCAATGCGGCTAGAACGTGGTGTTTCATGCTCAGGCCCTCAGGGTATGTGGATGCTTGCCGTCCAGAGTCAGCAGTGGGGCGTACATTTCCGGGCGACGGTCGCGGTAGATGCCCCAGCTCAGGCGGTCATCGCGCATGCGTGCCAGGTCCAGGTCGTGCAGCCAGATGCCGCCGTTGTCACGGTCGGCCTCGGCGAGCATGGCGCCCTTGTGGTCGCAGATGAACGACGAACCATAGAAGCGCATGCTCAACGAAGCGTCGCTGGCGGCGACTTCATCGCCTACGCGATTGGCCGCCACCACCGGCAACAGGTTGGCGGCGGCGTGGCCGCGCATGGCCACCTGCCAATGGTCGCGTGAGTCCAGTTCGGCGCAGCCGGGCTCGGAGCCGATGGCGGTGGGGAACAACAGCACTTCGGCGCCCATCAGTGCCAGGCAGCGAGCGGTTTCGGGGAACCACTGATCCCAGCAGATACCAATGCCCAGGCGGCCAAAGGCGGTATCCCAGACCTTGAAGCCGGTGTCGCCAGGGCTGAAGTACTCCTTCTCCTGGTAGCCGATAGCGTTGGGGATGTGGGTTTTGCGGTACACCCCGAGCAGGCGGCCGTCGGCATCGGCCACGGTCAGCGAGTTGAAGAAGGCATTGCCGGCGCGCTCGTACCAGCTCAGCGGCAGCACCACGCCCAGCTCGCCGGCCAGCGCAGCGAAGCGCTGCAGCATCGGGCTGCCGGGGTAGGGCTGGGCGAGGGCCTGGTGCTGGTGGTCCTGTTCGATGCAGAAGTACGGGGTAGCGAACAGCTCCTGCAGCAGGATCACCTGGGCGCCTTTGGCAGCGGCTTGGCGCACAAGCTGTTCGGCGCGGTCGAGGTTATCGGGCAGGTTCCAGCTGCACGGCATCTGAGTGGTGGCCACCCGTAGCAGGCTCATGGCTGTACCTCCGGCTGCTGCTGGGTAATGCAGTGGATGCCGCCACCGCCGTGGGCTATGTGGTCGATACGCACGGGTACGATCTGCCGGCCCGGGAAAGCGTGGGCCAGCTGTGCAGCGGCCTCCTTGTCGGCGGCGATGCCGTAGGCCGGCATGATGATTGCGCCGTTGGCGATGTAGAAGTTGGTGTAGGACGCACAGAACACTTCGGCGTTATGGTCGACCGCGGCGGTGGCTTCGTACAGGTCCAGCAGTTCGAAGTGTCGGCCCCGGGCGTCCGTGGCCAGTTCCAGGGCACGGCGGTTTTCCCGCACAACTTCGGCGTACAACGAGCCTTGATCATGCGTGGCGTCGACCAGCAATACGCCTGGCCGGGCGAAGGCACACACGCCGTCGATGTGGCCGTCGGTCATGTCGCCGGTGACGTATTGCGGGTCACCCGGCAGCCAGACGGTCTTGCTGATGCCCAGATGGCGGGCAAAGCAGGCTTCGAACTCGGCCTTGCTCACACCAGGGTTGCGGTTGGGGTTAAGCAGCACCGATTCTGTGGTGATCAGCGTGCCTTCACCATCGACATGCACCGCGCCACCTTCGTTGCATAGCGAGGTGCTGAAACCGTCGAGGCCTAGCTGGTCGAGGATGCGCCGGCCCAGGCTGCGGTCCAGACCATGCTGCGACTTGTCGCCCCAGGCATTGAAGCGCCAGCTCAGGCCGGCCAGGCCATGCTGCGGGTGGCAGACGAAACTCGGGCCGCTGTCACGGCACCAGCTGTCGTCCACTGCCAGTTCGATCAGCTCGATGTTGGCACCGCAGAGCGCGCGGGCGCTGGCCACGGCAGACGGGTCGACCACCATCTTCACCGGCTCGAAACGAGCGATGGCCGCTGCGACCCGAGCGTAGTCCTGCTGTACATCGGCCAGGCGCACGTTCCAGGCGCTTTCCCACAAGTCCTGATTGTGTGGCCAGATCATCCAGGTTGCCGCGTGACGTGCCCATTCGGCGGGCATGCGCCAGCCACTGTCGAGGAACAGGTGCATAGTGAACTCCGATCTATGAAGGATTTTTATCAACGAAGCCCGCCGTCGCGGGTGTTGGTATTCATGCTATGGCTAGGCCTGGCGGGCGACAAACGATAGATTTAGCGCACATCTGATTAGCAGGGCTTATCAATCATGCTTAAACACTGGCCACCTCTTAATGCCCTGCGCGGTTTCGAGGCTGCGGCGCGGCTGGGCAGTTTCCATAAGGCTGCCGAGGCGCTGAACCTCACGCAGTCGGCCATCAGCCAGCAGATCCGCAGCCTGGAAACCTACCTGGAGCAGCCGCTGTTCCACCGCAGCGGGCGTAGCGTGAGCCTGACCGATGCCGGGCATGACCTGCTCAGCACCACCCAATCGCTGTTGCAGCACCTGGCCGTGGGCATTCGTCGGCTTGACCAGTACCGCAAGCCTGACCAGTTGGTGGTCAACACCAGCCCGGCATTTGCCAGGCATTGGCTGTTGCCGCGGCTGGCTGACTTTCACCGGCGTTGCCCGCAGGTCGACTTGTGGTTGTTCACCAGCTTCGAGGTGCCGGACATGGCCACCGAGACCATCGACCTGGCCATCCGCGATGACCTCAGTGCCCAGGCCGAGTGCAGCTTCAGCGTGCTGCATCAGGATCAACTGTACCCGGCCTGCCATCCTTCAATGGCCGCTTCGGTTGTGCGCACTACCTTGCATGGCGAGCGGGAGATGGACTGGAGCCATTGGCAGCTGGAGGGTGGCGAGGATGTGGGGCAGCAGGGCAAGGGGCTGAATTTTTCCGATCCCGGGCTGTTGCTGGATGCGGCGAGCGAGGGGCTGGGGGTGGCCCTGGTCAGCCAGTTGCTGGCACAGCGGGCGATGGAGGAGGGGCGTCTGCAGGCGTTGTCGGCGCAGCGGGTACGGGGGCCGGCGTGGGCTTGCCTGGTGCATCGGGACAGTCAGGAAGATCCGCTGGCCCGGCAGTTTCTGGAGTGGTTGAAAGGTGCTTTGGCCTCAGAGTGATGTTGGCATTACTGGCCCTATCGCCGCCAAGCCAGCCCCCACAGGTACCCCACAGGGCGGAAGGTTTGCGCAGTCCTTGTGGGAGCTGGCTTGCCGACGATAGGGCCGGTACAGGTAAACCCAGGTTTTGCATCCTTTTGCTCACCCCGTAATATGTGTCGGATAACCTGCGGGGGTAGTCTCACCCTCTGATCAATCGGAATCGCCCCACGCGGCGCTTCCCCGGCATAAACCTGACGAGGTACAGACATTGGCCATCATTCATCCTAAGGTTCGCGGTTTTATCTGCACCACGACTCACCCGAAGGGCTGCGAGCTCAACGTCCGTGACCAGATCGAAGCCACCCGCAAGCTGGGCGTGCGCGAGGATGGCCCGAAAAAGGTCCTGGTCATCGGTGCTTCCAGTGGCTACGGCCTGGCCGCACGTATCACCGCAGCGTTCGGTTTCAAGGCCGACACCTTGGGCGTGTTCTTCGAAAAACCAGGCACCGAAACCAAGGCCGGCACTGCTGGCTGGTACAACTCCGCTGCCTTCGACAAGTTTGCCAAGGCCGAGGGCCTGTACAGCAAGTCGATCAACGGTGACGCCTTCTCCGACGAGGCCCGTGCCAAAGTCATCGAGCTGATCAAGAACGAGATGGGTGGCAAGGTCGACCTGGTCATCTACTCGCTGGCCTCGCCTGTGCGCAAACTGCCGCAGACCGGTGAAGTCATTCGCTCGGCACTCAAGCCGATCGGCCAGCCCTACAAGTCGACTGCCATCGACACCAACAAGGACACCATCATCGAGGCCAGCATCGAGCCGGCCACCGAGCAGGAAATTGCCGACACCGTCACCGTCATGGGCGGCCAGGACTGGCAGCTGTGGATCGATGCCCTTGCCGGCGCCAACGTGCTGGCCGAAGGTGCTCGCACCGTGGCCTTCAGCTACATCGGCAGCGACATTACCTGGCCAATCTACTGGCACGGTGCGCTGGGCCAGGCCAAGCAGGACCTGGACGATACCGCTCTGCGCCTGAACAAGAAATTGGCCGACGAAGTGAAAGGCGGCGCCAATGTGGCCGTTTTGAAATCGGTGGTCACCCAGGCCAGCTCTGCCATTCCGGTGATGCCGCTGTACCTGTCGATGGTCTTCAAGATCATGCAGGAGAAAGGCGTTCACGAAGGCACCCAGGACCAACTGGACCGTATGTACCGCGACCGTCTGTATCGCGCCGATGGTGCGCCGGCCGAAGTCGACGAGAAGGGCCGTCTGCGCCTGGACGACTGGGAGCTGCGCGACGACGTACAGGACGAGTGCAAGGCCCTGTGGCCAAAGGTCACCACCGAGAACCTGTTCGACCTGACCGACTATGCCGGTTACAAGAAGCAGTTCCTCAACCTGTTCGGCTTCGAGCGTGCTGACGTCAACTATGACGACGACGTGGCCACCGATGTGAAGTTCGACTGCATCGAGCTGTAAGCCGAACCGGGCTGGCCCTATCGCCGGCAAGCCAGCTCCCGCAGCTAGACCACAAGCCTCATGGCCTGTGGAATTCTGTGGGAGCCGGCTTGCCGGCGATAAGGCCAGCACAGGTTCAAGATTTTTTGCTAGTTTTGGCGCACAACAACAGGGAATGCGCCATGAGTAGCCTCACCCAACCCGCCACCCCTTTTCGCCAGGCCACAGCCGATGGCTACAGCCTCGGCGGCTTCTGCTGGCGTCACGCCCAGCCTGACCCCCAGCGCCCGCTGGTGATCATCAACGCGGCCACTTCGGTACGCTGCCGCTATTACTCCCGCTTTGCCGACTACCTGTTTGCCCAGGGCTGCGATGTGCTGACCTACGACTACCGTGGCATCGGTGAATCTCGTCCGGCTTCGTTGCGTGGCTTCCAGGCATCGTGGAGCGACTGGGGCCGTCTGGACTTCGAAGCGATGTTGGCGCATGCGACCGAGCGTTTCCCCGGCCAGCCAATAGACGTGGTGGGGCACAGTTTTGGCGGTTGTGCAGTCGGCCTGGCACCGTCGGCCGGCCAGATACGCAGGGTAGTGATGGTAGGCGCACAGTTTGCCTACTGGCGCGATTACGCGGCTGATCAACGCTGGCGGCTGTTCGGCAAATGGCATGTGGTGATGCCTTTGCTAACCCGCGCTTTGGGCTACTTCCCTGGCAAGCGCCTGGGCTGGATGGAAGACACCCCGGCGGGGGTGGTGGATGACTGGACCACCCGTACGCCACGCTATGAGCACCGGCCAAGTGGGCGCCGGCTTGAGAGGGTACCGTTTGCCCACGTCCAGGCAGCGACGCTGGCCATCAGCTTGACCGATGACCCGTTTGGCACTGTGGCGGCGACCGAGCGCTTGCTGAGTTATCTACAGGGGGCCCGGCACCTGCGTATCGCGCCTGTGGATATTTCGGTCGAGGAAATTGGCCATTTCGCGTTTTTCCATGACCGGTTTCGCGAGAGCCTGTGGCCGGTGGCCTTGCAGTGGTTGATGCAGGGAGCGCTGGATGAAGGTGGGCCTGGCACCCTCATGGATTGAGGGTGCATTCTGTAGCAGCGGGCTTGTCCCGCGAATGGAGCCACGCGGTGCCTGGCACCGGCTTTGCCGGGGTTCGCGGGACAAGCCCGCTCCCACAGAGCCCCGCTTGTCTCACGGCTTGCGCGACAGCGGCTGCCCGGCAAATTTCACACCGGCCAAACCATGCTCGATCAGCGCACGGATATTGCCATGGTCGCTGCCCTCAGGCGTGGCCAGCACATCACGGTAGTGCTCGCCAAAGGCCAGCAGCGCTTCCTGATCGCTCAGCCCTTCCAGCAACGCCAGGCCCAGTGTCTTGCACGAGCCTTCGTTTTGCCCGGCTGCGTTCTCCACGCCGCCGTTGTTGAAGGCCTGCGGCTGATAGCTGTAATTGTCGGCAATGAACGCCAAGGTATCGGCAAATACATGGTGGCCGCTGGCCAGGCTGGCGCGCAGGGTGTTCAGATCAGTCACGAGGTTTTCCTTTTTCGAACGCCGCTTGTTGTTCGGCGCTGGCTTCTTTCTGGTATTGGGCTTTCCACTCGGCGTAGGGCATGCCGTACACCGCTTCACGGGCGTCATCCAGGCTCAGGTCGAGCTGGCGCTCGTCAGCTGCGGCCTTGTACCACTTGGACAGGCAGTTGCGGCAGAAACCGGACAGGTTCATCAGGTCGATGTTCTGTACATCGGTGCGCTTTTGCAGGTGTTCGACCAGGCGCCGGAACGCGGCGGCTTCGAGTTCGAGCTGTTGCTGTGGGGTCATGGGCTTCTCTCAGATCATGCGGTTCTTCAAGTGGCGGCCACCGTTGATGACCACCTGGCTGCCAGTGCTGTACTGGCTGGCGAGCAGGTACTTGACTGTCTCGATCAGTGGGCCGGCGCCGGGTTCGAACTCCAGCAGGGCCTTTTTCAGGGTTTGCTGGCGGTAGGCTTCGTCGCCCCCTTCCTTGAGGATCAGCAGCCCGGGCAGGATACCGTTCACATGCACCTTGGGCGCATATTTTTCAGCGAACGACAGCACCATGTTCTGCAGCGCAGCCTTGGTGGCAGCGTAGCCGATGTGGCTTTTGCTGCCGCGCGAAGAGGTTTCGTCGCAGATATGGATGATGTCGGCTTTGTCCACCTTGGCCAGCAGGTCGCCCAGGGCCAGATTGAGGTGGTAGGGCGCTTCGACGTGCAGGCGGAACATGGTCTCGAGGTTGTCGAGCCCGTCATCGAGCCACAGCGAGGCGTTGTGGATGATGGCGCGCAGGCCGTCGTAATGGGTATGCAGGTGATCGATCAGGGCCTGGCGATCGGCTGCCAGGCACAGGTCGGCCTGAAAGTGCACGATGTTCGGGTGGGCCGTCTGTGGATGGACGCTGCGGCTGGCACTGACCACCGTATGGCCGGCCTGTGCCAGTTCAAGGGCCAGGGCCAGCCCGACGCGCTGGCTGGCTCCGGTAACGAGAATGGGGCTGTTCATGTTCGGGGCGGTCAACTTGTCTGTCCTTTGGTTGCCGCCCAGCATACCCGAACTGTTTCCTTGTTGTATGGCCTGGGTTCAGCGGCTGCGCAAGGCGCCAGTGGTGGCCGGGGAGGCATGCAGCCAACTGGCCAGCAGGCGGGTGGACAGGGGGATGAACAGGTACACCATCAGCGGCGTCAGGGCCAAGGTACTGAGCATTACCCGGGGCAGCATGCCCAGCGTCGCCAGCCAGGGGCCGAACAGCAGATTGAACGCCAGCGAGACCGGGAAAAATGCCAACCAGATGGCCACGGCCTGCTTCCAGCGCGGTGGTTTTTGCACCGTATTGGTGCCAAACCAGTCGTCGATACCACTGACGCGCGCCTCTTTGGGGCGCTCGAACAGCCCGTTGCCGCGCTGCAACCAGGCCCGGCGCGAGGCGGAATGCTCCCAGGCATGCAGGGTGGGTTCGTCGCTGAAGCGGAAAATGATCTGGAATTCGTCGCCATCGGCGGGCGGGGCGAGGATGCCGGAACCGAGGTAGCCGGGGAAGTCGGTGGCCAGCTGCTCGCCTTCATGCAGCCAGGCCAGCAGGTCCTGGTAGCGGCCATGGGCGGCGCGGCGCGACACCATCAAGGTGACGGGTGGGGTAGACATCGTGTATCTCCTGGCAACGGGGCTGGCGGGTAGCTGGCCCCTTTGGCTACGTGGCCCGGGGTGGTGGGCAACGCAGGTGTGCATGCAAGAATCGGGCGCGGATTATCGCGCCTGTGTGATCTTCGGCAAATGTCAGCCGGCAAACGGTTGCACCCTGCGATCGGTGTCGGCGTAGTAGAATGAGCGCCCAAATTCCGCACTCAGGGTACGCCGTGCAGATGAACGAACATGGACGTGATCCGCTGATCGAAGTGGCTCTTGAGCAGCAGGAGCTGTTTCCGATCCGCGAAGTTTCCCGACTGACGGGTGTCAACGCCGTGACCCTGCGTGCCTGGGAGCGCCGCTACGGGCTGATTCAGCCAACCCGCACCGACAGTGGCCACCGTCTTTATTCCCAAGCGGACATCGATGATATCCGCCGTATCCTCGGCTGGCTTGAGCGCGGCGTAGCGGTGAGCAAAGTGGGCAGCATCCTCGCTCGCGGCCATGCCCTTGCCGAGCAGGTCAGCGGGGCGACGGACGCCTGGTTGCGCTGGCAGCACCAGGCGCGTCAGGCCGTGCAGCGGTTTGACATGGCCGGCCTGGACCGGCTGTTCGACGAGGTGTTTGCTGCCAACACCCTGGACCAAGTGTTCGCCGAGGTGTTCATGCCGGTTTGGCACGACCTGGCGGCCGGGCAGGGCGTCTATGGGCAGGCCAGCGAGTGGCTGTTCCTTGACCAGTTCTTGCGTGGCCGGGTATTTGCCCGTTTGCAGCTCGCCCATGTGCCGCGTGGCCGCACAGTGCTGCTGGCAGCGTTGCCAGGGCAATGCCACGAACTGGAATTACTGGTGACCGGCCTGAGCCTGGGCAGCGACGAGATTGGCGTGACGCCCTTGGCAAGCGGGCAGCCGCTGCAGGAGCTGGCGCTGGTCTGCGAACGCCTGGAACCCGATGCTCTGGTGCTGTTTTCCCACCACCCACCCACGGCTGAACTCACCCGCCGACTGGTGCGCATGGCTGCGGTACTGGAATGCCCGTTGTTGCTGGCCGGCGAAGCTGCAGAAGTGGCACAGGACCACCTGGCAGGCAGCCAGATCGCCTGTCTGGGGGCGCAAGGTAGTGTGATGCGCCAGCGCTTGCGGCAGTTTCTGGCCGGTCAGCTCGATACTTGAGTGTGCAGTTCGGGGTGCGCCCGGCGATGGGCCTGGAGGATGTAGTCGCGCAGGCGGTCGATCTCTTCTGCCGGGCTCTGGCCCAGGTCGTAGGCTGCCAGGTCCGGGCCGATGCGCCGGCCCAGCACACCATGCAGTTCGATCGGGCTGATGTCGCCCGGTGCGAAGTTCAACTCGAAACGGGTGGGCGCTGTTGGCAAGCCGCGGATCTCAACCAGCACACCTTTGAACGAAATGTCGCGGACCCACAGGCCGCTTTGCTGCTCATGGCTGTCGAGCAACGGGCTGGGCGTATCCATCGGCAGCCGCCACGCGCGCAGCATGGGGCCGTCTTCGTAGATTTCCGGTGAACCCACTTGCAGATGCAAGGCGTGGAACTCGTCTTCCACCAACTGCAGCGGGAAGCTGATCTGCTGGTTGTTGAACTGGGCCTGCAAAGTCACTTGTTCGTTGGCCACCAGGCGGGTCAGCAAGCTCTGGATGCGACGGTCGCCATTGACCAGCAGGCTCGACATCGAGTCGGCCAGGTTCAACTGTGGCGAATGCTGCATGCTCTGGATGAAATCCAGCTCGTCCTGGGTCAGGAGCGCGTCTGCTTGCATGATCGAACTCGGTGGTGGCGATTTCTTCAACGGTATTGACCGTGCGTGGCGTACTTGGTTCAGGTGCGTTCGTCGGGTAGCAGGCTAGCGCGCAGCTCGGCCAGTTCGCGCTCCAGTGCGACCTGGCGGCTGACATCCTTTTGAATCCCGATGAAATAGGATCGCCGTTCACTTTCGAGCCTTACCGGTGTAATGGACAGCTCGTTCCAGAACGCGCTGCCATCCTTGCGGTAGTTGCGCAGCACTTCGCGACAGGGGCGGCCTTCGGCCAAGGCCCTGCGGATGCGGGCACGGCCAAGCTGGTCACGGTCGTCGGCCTGCAGGAAGCGGCAATCCTGGTAGAGGATTTCGTCGCGGCTATAGCCGGTCAGGCGTTCGAAGGCGGCGTTCACGTAGATCAGGATGGTGTCGTCGCCTTCCTGTTCGGCAACCACGATCCCGTCATTGGACGCATCGACCATCGATTGCAGCAATTGCGCGTTGATCATGTCTGGGCCATTGAGCAAAGAAAGGCTGAAGGCGGCGACTTTGGTAGAGGCGGCCTTTTGCCAGCGCTGAATGCTAGTATCCTACGTTTTCACTCAGTTTCGGAATCCTCTACCCGATGAAAGTCGCCATTATTTCCGGATCGGTCTATGGCACCGCCGAAGAAGTCGCCCGTCACGCCGAATCGCTGCTGAAGGCAGCAGGCCTGGAGGCCTGGCATGCGGCGCGTGCCACCTTGCAGGACCTTGAAGGTTTTGCCCCAGACGCCTTGCTGGCCGTGACCTCGACCACCGGCATGGGCGAGCTGCCGGACAACCTCATGCCGTTGTACAGCGCCATTCGTGACACCCTGCCTGCGGCCTGGCGTGGCCTGCCGGGTGCAGTGATTGCGCTGGGCGACGCCAGCTATGGCGATACCTACTGTGGTGGTGGCGAACAAATGCGCGAGCTGTTTGCCGAGCTGGGCGTGCGCGAAGTGCAGCCGATGCTGCGCCTGGATGCCAGCGAGACGGTGACCCCGGAAGCCGATGCCGAACCGTGGTTGGCGGAGCTGCTTCAAGCGTTGAAAGCCTGACGGGGCATGCTCGCGTGTCCTGGCCTCTTCGCGGGTAAACCCCACATGTAGGGCGCAGTTTTCCCAAACTGTGGTGTCCCTGTGGGAGCGGGTTCACCCGCGAAAGGGCCGGCACTGGCTCAATCATTAGCTACTGCCCGGCACCGGCCACTCGCGCAGCAACGCCAACCACGCCTGCGCCGCCCGTGACAGGTACGCCCCGCGCCGCCAGATAAAGGCAATATCCCACCGCAAATCCTGCGGCGAACGCAGCGGCAAACGCACCACCCCAGGGCGCTCAAGCGCTTTTGCCACCACCCGGGGCAGCAACACCACGCCTTGGCCCGCTGCCACCAGCGCTGCCAAAAAATCCGCCTGGCCACTGCGGCCGCCTTCCTTCGGGATAAACCCTTGCTGCTGGCACGCCTTCAGCAGCCGGTCATTGAGCACGAAGCTGCGCTGAAACAGCAGGAACGGCGTATCGGCCAGTTGCCCCAGGTCGACCCCGTCCAGGCCCGCCAAGGCATGGCCAGCCGGCAGCAGGGCATCCAGCGGTTCATTGCAAAACGGCTGGTAGTCGAACGTTTCGTCGCTAGGCGTCAGGCTGCCGCCCAGTTCCAGTTCGCCACTCTTCACCGCCTGCTCCACGTTACGGCTGCCACCTTCGAGCAACTGGATCGCGATGTTAGGGTGGCGCCGCCGATACTCGGCGAACAAACTGGCGAACAAGGCGTCACTGCCCAGCATCGGCAACCCCAGGCGCAGCTCGCCACGCTCCATCTGGCTTAGGTCGTCGAGTTCATTTAGCAGTGCCTGGCGTTGGCGTAGCAGGGCCTCGCCACGCTCCAGCACAATGCGCCCGGCAGCCGTCAGGTGCAGCTGCGAGGCCTGGCGCTCCAGGAGCGGCTGGCCCACATCTTGCTCCAGCTGTGCTACCTGCTTGCTCACCGCCGACTGGCTGATGTGCAGGGTTTGCGCCGCCTGGGTAAAACCGCCGCGTTGGACCACTTCGATAAAGCTGCGCAGTTGTTTGAATTCCATGCTCGGATTCCATTATGGAATGGCGACCAGTCTAACAATTCGCTTCTGGCCTAGGCAGCCGAATCTTAAAATGAGGGCTTGTCGAGGAATCCGCACCATGAAACCCGCGTTAATGAAAAAAGCCCTGCGCCTGCTTGTCGAGCTGGCGATCCTTTGTTCTTTGTTCCTGCTCGGCGGCCAGCTCGCCAGTTGGCTGGGCTGGCCGATCCCCGGTGGCGTGATGGGCCTGGCACTGTTGCTGATACTGTTCGCTTCGGGTGTGCTCAAGCCGGCCATGCTGCAATTGGGCGCTGGCTGGCTGATGGCCGAGATGCTGCTGTTTTTCATCCCGGCGCTGATGAGCCTGCTTGATTACGGTTCGCTCATCCGTGAAGAGGGCTGGCGCATTTTGCTGGTGATCGCCGTGAGCACGCTGATGGTGATGGTGGTGACTGCTTTGACCGTGGAGCTGGTGTGCCGCTGGAGTTTGCGCCATGAGCCTTGAACCCATGCCGCTGTTCTGGTTGGCCCTGACCCTGCTGGCGTATCTGGGCAGCCGCTGGCTGTACCGGCGCAGCAAGCGCTACCTGCTGTCGCCGTTGATCCTGGTGCCAGTGTTAC
This sequence comes from Pseudomonas sp. NMI542_15, assembly GCF_021283425.1. Lineage (NCBI taxonomy): Bacteria > Pseudomonadati > Pseudomonadota > Gammaproteobacteria > Pseudomonadales > Pseudomonadaceae > Pseudomonas > Pseudomonas sp. NMI542_15. Next base: position 69,756 of record NZ_JAJSRO010000017.1, read on the forward strand.
TGCTGGCGGTGGCAGTGCCGCTGCATACAGCCTATGCCGAATATGCCCGCAACACCCACTGGTTGATGAGCGTGCTCGGCCCGGTGACCGTGGCCTTCGCGGTGCCGATCTGGCAGCAGCGGGCCATGCTGGCGCGCCATTGGCCGGCGCTGATGGTGGGCATGGTGGCGGGCAGCAGTGCCTCGATCGCCAGCTCATGGGGCCTTGCGCACCTGCTGGCGCTGGACAACGCAACCAGCCTGTCGCTGGTGCCGCGTTCGATCACCACGCCGTTTGCCATGCCCTTGGCCCATGACCTGGGTGGGGTGCCAGAGCTGACGGCGGTGTTCGTGATGTTCACCGGCGTGCTCGGCGCCATGTTCGGTGGCGTGCTGCTGCGCTGGTTGCCGCTGCGCACGCCGTTGGCACGGGGTGCGCTGTTCGGCGTTGGCGCGCATGGTGCCGGGGTCAGCCGGGCCCAGGAGGTAGGCCGCGAGGAAGGCTCGGTGGCCGGGCTGGTCATGGTCCTGACGGGGCTGTTGAACCTGTTCGCGGCACCGCTGCTGGCCATGCTGCTCTGACCGTTCGTGCCACTGACTCGCTCAGTCATCAAGCTGGCTGGCAACGCAAGTTTCAGCCCATGGCCTGCTGGCTAGACTCTGCCTCGACATAGAGAGCACATGTATGTGCCGAGGTGACATGCAATGACCGCAGCCTTGCCCTATTCCGCCAACACCAAATCACCGGGACCGTTCTGATGCCTATGGCCGAAATTCCATTGTGCGTCTGGCGTACCCGGGGACAGAGTTTCACTTTCCGGGGCCAGAGCATCCGCTACTGGACCGCAGGGCAAGGAGAGCCCCTGCTTCTGTTACACGGTTTCCCCACCGCCAGCTGGGATTGGCACTATTTGTGGGGGCCTTTGAGCCAACGCTTCAGGGTGATCGCTTGCGACATGCTGGGCTTTGGCGATTCGGCCAAGCCGGTCGATCACGCCTACAGCCTGATGGAGCAGGCGGACTTGCAGGAGGCTTTGCTTGGCCACCTGCAGGTCGACCAGCCGGTGCACCTGCTGGCCCACGACTACGGCGGCAGCGTCGCCCAGGAATTGCTGGCACGGCACCATGAACAGCGTGCCGAGGTTGCCAGCTGCGTTTTCCTCAACAGCGGGCTGTTCCCCGAAAGCTGCCGCATGCTGCTTATCCAGAAACTGCTACTCAGCCGGTTCGGCTGGCTGGTCGGGCGTTCGTTCGGGCGTGATGACCTGGTGCGCAACGTGACGCAGGTCTACGGCCCTTGCACCCACCCCAGCGAAAGTGCTCTGGATGATTTCTGGAGCCTGATTGCCGCCAACCGGGGGACGCGCATCCTGCACAAGCTGGTGGGCTATATGCCCGAGCGCAGATTGCACCGCGAGCGCTGGGTCGGGGCGATGCAGCGCTCAGGCGTGCCACTGCGCCTGATCAATGGCGTGGTCGACCCGCTTTCCGGCACGCACATGCTTGAGCGCTACCGGCAACTGGTGCCGGAACCGGACACCGTGCAGCTACCGGGCATTGGCCATTACCCGCACACTGAAGCGCCAGCCCAGGTGCTGCGCCACTACCTGGCCTTTCGTGAGCAGCCTGTGAGCTTCTATCCGCAGAAAGTGGCGTGGTCCTGACCGGGCCGCATCGCCCTGCGTTATTGCCAGGCATTCAGCCTGCGTGAGCTTTGTTGTCCGCCCGTTGCTTGCGGCGGACACTCGGCTTACCTGAACCTGCCTGGAGCCATGAGCATGAGCGAGCCTGTCCGTCTGCAAGATCGCGTGGTGATTGTCACCGGAGCCGGCGGTGGCCTCGGCCGTGCCCATGCGCTGCTGTTCGCCGCACGTGGCGCCAAGGTGGTGGTGAACGACCTCGGCGGCTCTACCCACGGTGAAGGTGCCAGCGCCTCGGCCGCCGACCGGGTGGTGGAAGAGATCCGCGCCGCCGGTGGCATCGCCATCGCCAACCACGATTCGGTCAGCCAGGGTGCACGTATCGTCGAGCAGGCCCTGGACAGCTTCGGCCGGGTCGACGTGCTGGTAAACAATGCAGGTATCCTGCGTGACAAGACCTTCCACAAGATGGACGACAGCGACTGGGAGCAGGTCTACCAGGTGCACGTTGAAGGGGCCTACAAAGTCACCCGCGCGGCCTGGCCCCACCTGCGTGAGCAGAACTGGGGGCGAGTGATCTTCACCGCTTCTACCTCTGGCATTTACGGCAATTTCGGCCAAGCCAACTACGGCATGGCCAAGCTGGGCTTGTACGGGCTGACCCGCACCCTGGCGATCGAAGGGCGCAAGCACGGTATCCTGGTCAACGCCATCGCCCCCACCGGTGGCACGCGCATGACCGAAGGTCTGATCCCGCCCCAGGTATTCGAGCGGCTCAAGCCCGAGTTGGTCAGCCCGCTGGTGGTGTACCTGGGCAGCGAGCAGTGCCAGGGCACCGGTGAGCTGTTCGAAGTAGGCGGCGGCTGGGTGGGCAAGGTGCGTTGGGAGCGCAGCCTGGGGGTGGGCTTCGATCCGCGCGAAGGCTTTACCCCGGAGCAGGTGGCCGAGAACTGGGCACGGATCGGTGACTTTGAGCGGGCAGTGCATCCGCAGGACAGTTTGCAGGCGCTGCAGCAGATGATGGCGAACCTGCAGAAGTACCCGCTGTAGAGAGCTTGCAGGGTACTTTGTGGGAGCGGCCTTGCGTCGCGATTGGGCCGCAGAGCGGCCCCAGGATATCAGCCGCACTGCATAAATTGCCGGGGCTGCTTTGCAGCCCGATCGCGACACAAGGCCGCTCCCACAGGGGCCGCGTCAGCCAGTCGAGAGCGCATGTTGTTCAGGGCAAAAAAAAGGCCGCTGCAAGCCGCAGCGGCCAATCGAGACGTCAGATCAAGGAGCTTCAAAATCTACGTCGGTGAACCTCGCCGGCATGAAAGGCGGGGGGAGAGCCCTTCATGCCGGCCAGTGAGTAAAGAATAAGCGCTTGATCCGGTAGGAAAAATAGCGGCTTATGACATTCACCTTTACGTATCGGGCAATAGTGCCGCCGGCGTTCAGGCAGCAGGCGAATAGCCCATCCGCCAGCTGGTTTCCCGCGCTGCCGCCAGCAGCCGTTGCGCCGCCGGACCGTGCTCGTCGGCATGGAAGATCGATGTCGGCCCGACCACGGTCATTACGGCAGCAATCTGCCCCAAGGCGTTGAACACCGGCGCCGACAGCGCATCCACGCCCGGCATCAGCAGCCCGTGCACATGGTGCAGGCCGCGTTCGCGGATGCCCGCCAGTACTGCCTGGTAATCGTCTGCACGCTGCTGCAGGGCAGCCAGTTCCCGATCACGCAACTCCAGGGTCTCGCGCTCAGGCAGGTAGGCAGCGAACACCAGGCCTGTGGACGAAGTGAGCAGCGGCAGCACCGAGCCCATCTGCGTGACCACAGTCACTGCCCGCACCGCGGGTTCAATGCTGACCACGGTGGCGCCCTGGTTGCCCCACACCGCGATGAAGCAGCTCTCGTTCAGTTCGTCGCGCAGTTGCGACAGCGGCAGTGCGGCAATTTTCAATACATCAATGCTGCCCAGCGCCGCCAGCCCCACCCGCAGTGCCTCGCGGCCCAGGCCGTAATGGTTGGTGGCTGCATCCTGCTCGGCAAAGCCGCTGGCAATCAGTGCCTGCAGGTAGCGGTGCACCTTGCTCGCCGGCATCTGCACATGTTCTGACAGGCGTGACAGCGAGGTGGAAGGGGAGAGCTCGGCAAGGGCTTTGAGGATGTCTGTACCAACCTCCGCCGAGCGAACTTTCTGCTTGCCGTTGTCGGCGGAGGAGCTGGCTTTGGTCATGGACATCTGCTTCCGGATTCGTCGAGTCGCGCCTTTATAGCTTGACGCCATGCGCGTAGCAAATTACGTTATTCGTAATCTGATTACGATAAAAACAATGCAGACGCGCTGTCACCCGCATCGGGCCAGCAGCCAGCTGCCCGCAATGGCTCGACCAGAGCCCGGAGGCATCGATGAATCGCGACACATCACCCGACCTTCACTACCTCAGCGGCTTCGGCAATGAGTTTGCCAGCGAAGCGCTGCCAGGTGCCCTGCCGGTCGGGCAGAACTCGCCGCAGAAGGCACCCTACGGGCTGTATGCCGAGCTGCTCTCGGGCACCGCGTTTACCATGGCCCGCAGCGAGCTGCGCCGTACCTGGTTGTATCGTATTCGCCCGTCTGCATTGCACCCGCGTTTCGAGCGCCTGGCACGCCAGCCGCTGAGCGGGCCGCTGGGGGCCATCAACCCCAACCGCCTGCGCTGGAGCCCCCAGCCGATGCCTGCCGAGCCGACCGACTTCATCGAAGGCTGGCTGCCCATGGTGGCCAACGCCAGCGCGGAGAAACCGGCCGGCGTGAGCATCTACATCTACCGCGCCAACCGTTCCATGGAGCGGGTGTTCTTCAACGCCGATGGTGAACTGCTGCTGGTGCCCGAACAGGGCCGCCTGCGCATTGCCACCGAACTGGGTGTGCTGGAGGTCGAGCCGCTGGAAATTGCAGTGATCCCTCGTGGCATGAAGTTCCGCGTCGAACTGCTCGACGGCCAGGCCCGTGGCTATATCGCCGAAAACCACGGTGCACCGCTGCGTCTTCCGGAGCTGGGCCCGATCGGCAGCAACGGCCTGGCCAACCCGCGCGACTTCCTTGCCCCGGTGGCGCACTACGAAGAGGCCGAAGGGCCGGTGCAACTGGTGCAGAAGTTTCTCGGCGAACACTGGGGCTGCGAACTGCAGCACTCGCCGCTGGATGTGGTTGCCTGGCACGGCAGCAACGTGCCGTACAAATACGACCTGCGCCGCTTCAACACCATTGGTACGGTCAGCTTCGACCACCCGGACCCGTCGATCTTCACCGTGCTGACTTCGCCGACCAGCGTGCACGGCCTGGCCAACATGGACTTCGTGATCTTCCCGCCACGCTGGATGGTGGCCGAGAACACCTTCCGTCCACCATGGTTCCACCGCAACCTGATGAACGAGTTCATGGGCTTGATCAGCGGTGCCTACGATGCCAAGGCCGAGGGCTTCCTGCCCGGTGGCGCGTCGTTGCACGGCGTGATGAGCGCCCATGGCCCCGACGCCGAAACCTGCGAAAAAGCCATTGCCGCCGACCTGGCGCCGCACAAGATCGACAACACCATGGCCTTCATGTTCGAGACCAGCCAAGTGCTGCGCCCGAGCCAGCAAGCCCTTGAATGCCCGCAATTGCAGGCCGACTACGACAGTTGCTGGGCCACCTTGCCGAGCACCTTCAACCCGAACCGGAGATAACCCATGAACCACACTGCCAATGCCCGTAGCTGGGTCGAGCATGCCAACGGGCACAGCGATTTCCCGCTGCAGAACCTGCCATTGGGTATCTTCAGCCGGCCGGGTGAAGCCAGGCGCTGTGGCGTGGCCATCGGCGACGCGATCCTTGACCTGGAGGCGGTGCTGGCCGCCGGCCTGTTCGACGGCGCCGCCAAGGCCGCCGTCGAAGCCACCCGTGGTGGGGCGTTGAACGCATTCTTTGCGCTGGGCCGCAGCGCCCGTGTCGCCCTGCGTGAGCGCTTGCAGGTGCTGCTTGGCGAACACAGCGAACACCAGGCTGCGCTGCAGGCCGCGCTGTACCCGGCCAGCGCCTGCCAGTTGCATGTACCCGCGCAGATCGGTGACTACACCGACTTCTACGTGGGCATCGAGCACGCCAAGAACGTGGGCAAGCTGTTCCGCCCCGACAACCCGTTGCTGCCCAACTACAAGTACGTACCGATCGGTTATCACGGTCGCGCCTCGACCATCCGCCCGTCCGGCACCGACGTGCGCCGGCCCAAGGGCCAGACCTTGCCGGCCGGGCACACCGAGCCGAGCTTTGGCCCTTGCGCGCGGCTGGACTACGAACTGGAGCTGGGCATCTGGATTGGCCAGGGCAATGACATGGGCCAGGCGATCCCGGTCGGCGACGCCGCCGAGCACGTGGCCGGCCTGTGCCTGCTCAACGACTGGTCGGCGCGTGATATCCAGGCCTGGGAATATCAGCCATTGGGGCCGTTCCTGTCCAAAAGCTTCATTACCACGATCTCGCCCTGGGTGGTCACTGCCGAAGCGCTGGAGCCCTTCCGCTGCGCCCAGCCTGCACGCCCGGAAAGCGACCCGCAGCCGCTGTCATACCTTTTGGACAAGCGCGACCAGGCCGCCGGTGCATACGATATCGAACTTGAAGTGCTGCTGCTGACCGAGCGCATGCGCGAGCAGGGCGTTGCCCCGCACCGCCTGACCCTGAGCAACACCCGCAGCATGTACTGGACCGTTGCCCAGCTGGTGGCGCACCACAGCGTCAATGGCTGCCAGTTGCAGTCGGGCGACCTGTTCGGTTCGGGCACCTTGTCGGGCGCTACGCCGGGTTCGTACGGCAGCCTGCTGGAAATCACCGAAGGCGGCAAGCTGCCGATTGAACTGGCCAGCGGCGAGGTACGCAAGTTCCTCGAAGACGGCGACGAAATCATCCTGCGTGCCCGCTGCACGCGTGACGGCGTGGCCAGCATCGGGTTTGGCGAATGCCGTGGCACGGTTATCGCAGCCAACTGAGGAGGCAGGGGCATGGAGCTGTACACCTATTACCGTTCCACCTCGTCCTACCGGGTGCGCATTGCCCTGGCCCTGAAGGGGCTGGCTTACCAGTCCCTGCCGGTCAACCTGCTGCAGGGCGAGCAGCGCGGTGCGGGCTATGTCGCCGTCAACCCGCAGGGCCGCGTGCCGGCCTTGCGCACCGATGGCGGCGATTTGCTGGTGCAGTCGCCAGCGATCATCGAGTACCTGGAAGAGGTTTATCCACAGCCTGCGCTGCTGCCAGCCACGGCCGAAGCGCGTGCCAAGGTACGTGGCGTGGCGGCAATCATCGGCTGCGACATTCATCCGCTGCATAACGTCAGCGTACTCAACCGGCTGCGCCAGGCGGGCCAGGACGAGGGCCAGGTCAACCAGTGGATCAGCCACTGGATCAGCCAGGGGTTGGCGGCAGTAGAGCAACTGGTTGGTGACCACGGTTACTGTTTCGGTGACCAACCCGGGCTGGCGGATGTTTACCTGATCCCCCAGCTGTATGCCGCCGAACGCTTCAACGTCGACCTCGACAGCTTCCCGCGCATCCTTCGGGTTGCCGCACTGGCAGCTGGGCACCCGGCGTTCGCCAAAGCCCACCCTGCCCAGCAGCCCGACAGCCCGGCTCAGTGAAGCGAACGGTTCGCCGTCGGAAGCTTGCCGATACGTTCGGACAGCTTCAGGCGCTGGACCGGGTCTTCCGTCAGCAGTAACGCATGCTCCAGGTCGAAGCGCTCGGCCTGTGGGCAGTCCAGGTGCTGGTACAGCGAGGCGCGGGTCACGTAGTCGCTGACTTGCACCGGGCCCAGTTGCATGATCCGCTCGGCATCGATCAAGGCCGCCAGGTGGTTATCGTTGCTGATGTGCAACTGGCGCAGGTTGCGTGACAGGCGTTGCAGCATCTGCAGCGGGCTGGCACTGCGCAGGTGTTCTGCCGTCAGCGCAACCTGCGGGCCGAACTGGCGGGCCAGCAGCTCACGGCAATCATTGGGGTACAGGCGTCGGCCACCACAGGGGTCTAGCAGGTGGTCGGCACCCGGCACACGCAGCAGGAAATGGCCAGGGAAGCCCACGCCCTCCAGCGGGATGGACAAGCGCCGGGCCAGCTCCAGGGTAAGGATGGCCAGGGTCAGCGGCTGGCCACGGCGGCGTTGCAGCACCTTGTCCATCAGTGCAGCCTGCGGGCGCAGCGGGTGGTACTCATCCTGCTGAAAGCCAAGGGCATTGAGTTGGCGCAGCAGTGGTTGGGCCAGTTCGCACAGTGGCAGCATCGGCAGGTTGGCGCTGATCTCACGCTGCAGGTCATGCAGAATGGCAAGGCTGTCTGTGGGCTCGACGCTGCGGTCGTGCTCGGCGGCAATCCACAAGGCGGCTTCCAGCAGGGCGACAGGCTCGCGTTCCAGGCAGGCCAGGCAGGCTTGACGTGGCTTCATTGGGTATCTCCACACACGCTTGAGTATTAGCCGTGGCGGGCGGTTTCGTCCAGTGGTCCGGCGACCACCCCGGCTTCGGGCCGGTGCCTATACTGGAAGGAGCACCTCGTGGGGAGCCTGTCGATGTTCGCACTGATGCAAAGCACCCGTACCCAGTCACTGCACCTGTTCAATGACCCACCTACGGGCCTGAAAGCGGTTGTAGCGATCCACAGCGAGCAGTTGGGCCCAGCCATGGGCGGTTGCCGCTACCTGCCCTACGCCGATGATGAAAGCGCCATGACGGATGCCATTCGCCTGGCCCAGGGCATGAGCTACAAGGCGGCGTTGGCGGGCCTGCCGCTGGGTGGCGGCAAGGCGGTGATCATGCGCAACCCGCATGTGGAGAACCGCGCCGCGCTGTTCGAGGCGTTTGGCCGTTTCATCGATACCTTGCATGGGCGTTTCATCATCGCCGTAGACAGCGGCACCTCGACCCTGGATATGGACTGCATCGCCCAGAGTACCCCCCACGTAACCAGCACCACGGCCTCGGGTGACCCCTCGCCGCATGCGGCAATGGGGGTATTCGCTGGCATTCGCGCCACCACCTCGTTCCGGCTGGGCAGCGATGACCTCAGAGGCTTGCGGGTGGCGGTGCAGGGGTTGGGTAATGTCGGTTATGCGCTGGCGGAACAACTGCATGCGGTGGGGGCGGAGCTGCTGGTCAGCGACCTGGACCCAGGTCGGGTGCGGCTGGCGATGGAGCAGTTCGATGCCAAACCGGTGACCAACGATGCATTGATCAGCACCCCTTGCGATATCTTCGCACCCTGCGGTGTGGGGCCGGTATTGAACGGGCAGAGCGTGATGCAGCTGCGCTGTGCGGCAGTGGCGGGGGCGGCGAACAACCAGCTGACTACCTTGCAGGTGGCAGACCAGCTGGAATCACGCGGGATACTGTATGCGCCAGACTACGTGATCAATGCCGGTGGGCTGATCTATGTGGCGCTGACCCACCGTGGCGAGGACCTGGGCACCATTACCGCGCACCTGGCGCGCATTCCTTCACGGCTCACCGAAGTGTTTGGCCATGCGCAGGCGGAAAAGCGTTCGCCGGCGCGGGTGGCGCAGATGTTGGCGGAGCGGCTGTTGTATGGCTGAAGGTTGATACTGGCTTTGCTGGCCTCTTCGCGGGCTTGCCCGCTCCCACAGGTATTGCACAAGCCTCGAAGGCAGTGGGGCCCTGTGGGAGCATGCGCCGCCGATGTCACTCGGCTGCGCCACCTTCCAGCAACTCGGCCAACGCATCCGGCTGGCTCTTGAACGCCCGGGCGAACACATCGCGGTTCTTGGCCATGTAGATACCGGCTTCTTCAACCTGCTGCTCGGTCAGCGACGGCACCGCCTTGTGCAGCACTTCGGCCAGGCGCTCGGCCAGTTCGAGCATCTTGTCGTGACGGTCTGCTTCGGCCTTATCCATAAACAAGCGCTCCGGGTCGCGGCTGCTGCGGTACACCACTTCGACGGCCATTCATCACCTCTATGCCTTTTTGCTGGTTGCGTTGCGATTTACTGTATTTATATACAGTAATGGCAATGTTGGTTGGTTCGCAAGCAGAAATTGTAGCGTTCCCATGGGGCAGCACAGGTTGCAAGGCAGATGCAGAACCTGTGGGAGCGGGTTCACCCGCGAAAGGGCCGGCCCAGGCGACCCGTCTTCTTGCCACGCCCCGACGTGCCTTGCGGCAATCGGTCGCCTTCCAAGACAGGGGCCTGGCCCTTTAACTGCATGGCACAAGCGTCACACCGGTGACGCATCATCCTTACAAGACGTATCGGGGAATGGAACATCGTGAACATCAAATGGGCAGAAAAACTGCGCAAGGGCCTGCACGGCTCGGCCGACTCGCTGGGCAACCTGTGTGTCGAGGCGTTCCATTACCTGGCGCTGTTCGGCATCGGCGCAATCACCGCCTATGCGGCGGTGGTCACCTTCCTGGACATGCTCGGCAAGGGCGGGATCAGTGTCGATGACATCCTGCTGCTGTTCATCTACCTGGAGCTGGGGGCGATGGTCGGCATCTACTTCAAGACCAACCACATGCCGATCCGCTTCCTGCTGTACGTGGCCATCACCGCACTCACCCGCCTGCTGATCGGCGATGTTTCGCACCACAAGGCACCGGACGAAGGCCTGCTGTACCTGTGTGGGGGCATCCTGCTGCTGGCGTTTTCGATCCTGGTGGTGCGCTACGCTTCGTACCGCTACCCCTCGACCAAGGTGCTGGACGCCAACGGCAAGACCGTGGAGGAGGGCAAGTAGCCCTCAGTTGGCAACGAAATGGCGCGGCTCGTGGCGGGCGTCACGGGTCAGCGCGGCCAGCACTTGCATGGGGTTCTGGCTGAGTTCGATGGCGAGGCCCAGGCGGATGCTGTCGATCACCCGTTGCAGGCGCACCGGGTCGTTGCGCTGGGCCTGGGTGATGAGGCGCTTGGCGACTACGCCGGCGTCGTCGGACAGGGTGAGCATGATGCTGCCGTCGAGGTTGGCAATGCTCAGGTTGACCCGGTATTCGGGGGCGAAGGCAGCACTGATTCGGTCGAAAGGGTTATTCATGCCTGAGGGCCTGCAAAGATTGTCTGCTGAAGTTGACCGGCCCCTGTCAGGTTGGTTCCTGGTGGGCAATTAGCCATTATCGTAACTACACTCCTTGAATCGCAGCCGCGACGCATGGCCAATGGCCGGCAAAGGAGTGCCCGTGGTTCCCTCATCTGCTGCCCGTCAGCGTGGTGCAATCGGCCTAATGGCGGTGGTTACCCTGGGCCTTGCCCTGCTGTTCATGCTGGTGGTGATTGACAGCGGCCGCCTGTTTCTTGAACAGCGCAAGCTGCAGCGCATTGCCGACATGTCGGCGCTGGAGGCGGCAGGCCAGTTTGCCGTGTGCACCGGCAGCGGGCCACAGGCGACCGCGATTGCCCGGGCCGCCGCCACACGCAACGGCCATGCGGCCAGCAACCCGCTGACGGCCAGTTGCGGGTACTTGCAGACTGGCGCCAACAGCTTGCGAACCTTCACCAGTGACAACACTCGCAATGAAGCCATACGGGTGGATGTAAGCAATACAGTGCCCACCAGTTTTGCTGCGGGGGTGTACACCTTGGCGCAGGGCAATGGCGTGCCGTTGACCACGACCTTGCACGCGCATGCCGTGGCATCGTCGCCTCTGCCGCCGCAGGCGATGTTGAGTATTCGTACCACGCTGGCGACCGTCGACTCGCGGCAGTCGGTTTTGCTCAACGCTCTTCTCGGCGCCCTGGGTGGTAAGGTTCAGCTTGATGTGGCCGGCTGGCAAGGCATCGCCAGTACCCAGCTCAATCTGCTTAGCTACCTTGACCAACTCGCCATCGATCTCAAGCTCAAGGCGGGCGACTACCAGCAACTGCTCACTGCCGATGCCACCGCTACCCAGTTGCTGCAAGCGGCGGTAAAAGTACTGCAGCAGAGTGGTGCGGCGGCAGATGTGGTGACCAACCTGGGCAAGGTGGCACTGGGCGCCAGCAACAGCACGTTATTGCAACTGGGGGACTTGCTCGATATTCAGAACGGCACAGCGCAGGCCGGGCTGGATGCCAGCATTCAATTGCTGCAACTGGTGCAGGGGGTAATCCCGCTGGCGGTCAGCGAAAGTGCGGCAACGGTGGATTTGCCAATCAGCGTGCTGGGGCTGGTCAATGGTCGGGTACGGTTGAAAGTGATCGAGCCGCAGCAGATTTCTGCGGTGGGAAACCCGCGTACCGATGAGCTGCGGGTGCATACCGCACAGGTGCGGGCGATGATTTCGCTGGATTTGCCTTTGCTCAACTCGGTGCTTGGGTTGCTCAATGCCGTGTTGGATCTCGTCGGGCCGATCACCAATGTGCTTAACAATCTGCTCAGCCTGAACCTCGCCAGTACATTGCAATCGGTGCTATGCCTGGTCGGCGTGCCGTGTACGGTCACCGATATAATCCTGGTCCCGGACAAGCTGTCGCTGGACATCGGCCTTGAAGTGGCAGAAGCGACGACGCGGCTCAACCCGTTATCGCCTGAAACGTTCAGTTGCTCACCCAAACGTTTGACGACTCAGACTCAGAGTTCAGCCGCCAAGATTGCGGTGGGGCGTTTTGAGTCCGTGGACGCGTTCTTTACCAGTGGTACCACCGTTGTCAAAGCGTTGCCTTTGGTCGACATCGGGACCAAACGCTGCACCCGGCTGCTCATACTGCCTGCGATCTGTGATGCACGTAGCCCCTTCGCTGGTGGCGGCCTGGGCCTGCGCGTCAACAGCAAGGTGCTGGGCAGCGGAGCGGTCGAACGCCCGCTGGTGTTCCAGGCCCCCAACAGCACACCGCCGAACATCGGCCTTCCCTCGGTGTACCAGAGCATGCAAACCGCCAACAACAACGTAGTCGGCAGCCTCACCGATACCTTGCAAGGCATACAGCTGGAAGCCTACAAACCCACTGCAAACAGCGGCCTCGGTGAAGTACTGGTAATCGTCGGCAACGTCCTTGGCGGCGTCAAAGGCATCGTCGAACCCTTGATCAAGAATCTGCTCAGCCCGTTGCTGGACCCCTTGGTCAACGTGTTGCTCAAGGTCCTCGGCATCGACCTGGTCAACGCCGAAGTCGGGGCCAACCTCAGTTGCTCCGGCGGCCGTGCTCAGCTGGCGCTGTAGACGGGCAACCAAACCTGGAAGCACGCACCTTCGTTGCGGTTGTGCGCTTCGAGCCGGCCGCCCATGGCTTCGACGATACTGTGGCTGACCGACAAGCCCAAGCCGGTGCCCGCTCCGGCGGCCTTGGTGGTGAAGAACGGTTCGAAGATGCGTTCGAGCAGGCGTGGGTCGATACCGCCGCCGTTGTCTTCCACCAACAGGCACAGCTGCCCGTCCTCGACGCGCTGGCTCACGCTGATCCGCGGCTTGGCAACCCTCCGTTCGAGCAACGCATCCCGGGCGTTGACCAGCAAGTTGATCAGCACCTGCTCGAGCTGGTCCTCATGGCCCAGTACTTCCGGGCACAGGTCTGGCTCTTCAACAAGCAAGGCCACGCCTTTGCCGCTCAACCCCTCAGCCAGCAACCCCAGCGCACCTTGCACCGCCACCCAGGCGGCGAACACCTGCTGTTCTACCTCGGACCGGCGCCCATAGGTGCGCAGATGCTCGACCAGGCGCGCAATGCGTTCGACCTGGGCATCGATCCGCTGCAGCTTGCCCGCCACATACTCGGCATCGACCACGCCACTTTCCAGGCGTTTGAGGGTATTGACCAGCGCAAGGCGCATGGTCGCCAGCGGCTGGTTGATTTCATGCACGAAGCCCGTTGCCAATTCGCCCAGCGTGGCCATCTTGGCCCCTTGCAGCAGTTGCTGCTGGCTGTGGCGTACCGCTGTGTTATCGCGCCCCACCGCCTGCACTTCCTGCAACTGACCGTGCTCATCGAACAGGCCACGCTCGGCCCACACCCACCAGGCTGTTCTGCGTCCGGGCAATTGCAGGCAGATTTCGGCACTGGCCAACGGCTGCGCCGGCGTCAACATAGACAGGCGCTGGAGAAAGGCCGCCCGTTGGCTGTCGGACAGCCACTGACCAAGGTTCATGCCCGTCAATTGTTGCGGCGCGCATTCCAGCTGTTCGGCAAGCGGGTGGTTGCCAAACAGCAGCTCGAGGTCTGGGCGATAGCGGCAGATCATGGCTGGCGAGTCCTCTACCAGCACCCGGTAACGCTCCTCGCTCTGGCGCACACGTTCGGCCGCCTCGGTCAATTCGCTGACGTCGAGCCACAGCCCGACAGCCTCCACAGGCTGGCCCAGGTCGTCACGCAGCAGGCGGGCTTCGTCCAGTATCCAGTGGTAACCGCCAAGGTGATCGCGCAGGCGATAGCGGCAGCGTACCTGGCCATCGCGCAGCAGCGTACGGGTGCGTTCGAGCCACGTCGGGTGGTCGTCGGGATGCACGGCCTGAGCAGGGTGGCGCGCCAGTTCACTGTCTTTGGGCCAGCCCAGCAGCGGCATCAGGCTGGCGCTGAAAAATTCACTGTGCAGTGCACCTTCGGCATAGCGCTGGACGTAAATCACTGCGGGCGAGCTGGCGATCAGGTTTTCGAGCCGGGCGCGCGCGGCCCCGGCCTGTAGTTCCTGGGCTTTCAGCGCGCTGATATCGAGCACAAACCCCTGAACCTGACGGCCTTGCAGCTGGCCTGCCCACTGTAGCCAGCGCGGGCTTGCCAGGCGGTTGGCTGGCAGCAGGCGCAGGTTCAGGTTCAACGCAATGCCTGCGCGCAGTTGTTCCAATGCCATGCGTGCGGCTTCGCGATCGGCCGGGTGTATCCGGCCTAGCCATTGCTCTGCGGTGGCTTCGGCCGGTAAACCCAGGCGCAAGGCCAGGGCCGGGTCGAATTGCAGCGGCCCCTGCAGGGGCCATGACCACCAGCCGGCCCCCAATTGCTGTTGCAGTTCATCCAGGTGGCGTGAACGTTGCCGCAACTGGTGCTGGCGCAGGCGACTGAGCAGGGGTTCGATCAGCGCTTGCAGCAGGGCCGCAACCGTTTCGCTAGCAGGCGGCCGCTGTGCCCCTGCGCACAGCAACCAGGCCTGCACGGTATGGCCGTGCAAATAGGGCACGGCCAGTAATGGCAAGCCGGCACACGATGACTGCAACAGCGGGTTTCCGGCAGCCACTTCTCGGCCGCGTGGCGGTAGCGTTTGTAGCCAGGGGCGCAACCGCTCGTCATCGGCCCAGGGCCAGTCGTTGTCGCTGCTGGTGTAGGTGTACCAGCCGCCATCGCCCAGTAGCATCAGACGCAGAGAGCCCGCCTGCCAGTGCTCAGCCAGGTGCTTCAGTTGATCGGTGGCTGTCACCATCAGGCGGTCTTCGTCGCAGTCACGCAGGGCGCGGCCAAGCGCGGCTGCCAGTGCCTGTTGCGTCAGGCGATGGCCTTGTTGCTCGTGCTCGCCCAGCAGGTCGCCGATATCGAACAACTGCAGCAGCCAGCCATCTGCCTGGCGCTGGAGCCAGCCGCGGGTGTGCAGGGCAGGGCCGTGCACGGTCGCGAAGTCGAGGTCCAGCGGTTGCCCCTGCCAGTCGGCAGGGGGGCCTTCAAGCACCAGCCAGCTGTGCCGTTGCAGGTAGTCATGCACACGGGGGGCGCTGTGCGAACTCGCAGGGAGCACCGTGCGCAGTGGGCCAGCAAGGCGCAGCACGTGTCCTTGGTCATCCAGCCAAAGCTGCAGCCCCACCGCTTGCGGGGCCGTCGCTGCCTGCTCGGTGGTCTGGCCGCCCAGCCAGCGCTCGAACAACCCGCTCACAGCTGCAAGCTCGCTTCGGCCCGCAGGCGGTCGGGCAGGCGCGGTACTTCACCGATCAGTGGCAGTACCAGCATCGGCAGCACGTTGGTCAGTTTCGTTTTGGGGTAATTGATGGTCACGGTCAGCAATTTGTTGGCGCCCAGGGTTACCTGCGCGTCACTGGCGGGCTGGAAGTTGAACGCGGAGGGCATCCACTGTAATTGTTGGCTGATGACCTGATGGGCCAGGGTTTGCACATCGGTGCTGTAGCTGGCGCTGTTCGGGTCCAGGGCCACGCAACGGCGCACGGCTTCGGCGCTGGCCTGGTTGAATGACTGCAGCATCAGCATCGGCAAGGTGTAACTGACCAGGCCGTAGAACACCGCGAAAAAGATCATGAATACGGCCGCGAACTCAATGGCCGCTGCGCCGTTTTGCCGTTTTGCCGGGCCTGCTTTCATGATTGCGTCTACCCTGACCATGAATCCTGAGTAACAGCATAGAACCGATCGACGAACAGGGATGGCCATTTGCCTATGCATAGCCTTGCAGTGCTTGTCTGGCTTGTGTTGTGCGCGGGGCAGGATGCCTGGGAACGGCAGATTTCCAATGTCCTGACGCTGGGTGCTGCCGCCTGTGCGCTGGCCTGGTTGCTGGCCACCGGGCACAGTTGGCTCGGTGCCCCGGGCAGCGATGCCGCGCTGGCTTTCGTCATCGTGCTGCTGCTGACGCTGCCCGGCTATATGCTGGGCCAATTCGGGGCTGGCGACGTCAAGCTGCTCGGCGCACTGGCCCTGGCCAGCAGCCTGGCCCACGTACTCGGCACTTTTATGGGTGCCGGTGTGGCACTGGTTGTGTGGCAAATGGTACGGCGCAGGGCACGCCAGCCGGGGGAGAAAAGGCCGTTTGCGCCCTGCTTGCTGGCCGGTTTTGCCGTTTCGCTTGCCTGGCTTGAGTATCGCGTCGCCTGTTAGATCGAGCGCCGCCCGCGCGGCGCATCGCGACGCAAGGCCGCTCCCACATTCGTTTCGGGCCAATCCCGCTTGTGCCATTGGCGCGCGACCCCTTGTGTGTTCCATTCGCTATCGAAGGTTGCGTCGCCGCTTCTCTGCCATCTCCAGCCGTGCACCCAGGGAGCGCGCGCCGATGGCGCAGGAATAACTGGCCCGAAACAGATGTGGGAGCGGCCTTGCGTCGCGATGCGCCGCGCGGGCGGCGCTCGATCTAACAGGCGACGCAAAAATACCCGCGAACTAATTATTGCGCTCTGCCATCTTGGTCCAGCGGTAGAAGTCGGGGATTTCATACTTGTAGGTATCCAGCCAGCGCTGCATGGACTGGTCACGCTCCCGCGCGGTTTGCACCTGCAGGCGCCTGGATGCCTGCTCGCCGCTGGACTGCACGCGCAACAGCCGTTCGGTGGCCGTTTCGTCCGCAGCGGCATGGGGCGGGTATTGCTCGGCCATCAAAGTCGCGCTGCCTACGCAGCAGGCCAGTAGCATCACGTACCTGATCATGATCACCTCCGTGTATCAATTGACCATCATGTCCGGGGCCCTGGCCGATGCGATCGGGCCTCGGCCGCCGGCCTTGATCTTGCTGGCGCGTGCCTGGGCTTCGGCAAATTGCCCCGCTTTGAGCTGCAGCCGGCCTACCAGGTCAGTGGCCTGCTGCCAGTTGTCCTGCACCAGCGCCAAGGTCACCAGGTTGACCGCAGGCAGCGGGTTGTCGTCTTTCAGTTCGATGGCCGTCAGCAACTCGAAGCGCGCCTGCTCATAGCGCCCCAGGTTCATCAGCACCACGCCAAGGTCGTTGCGCACTCGCTCATCGGTAGGCGCGAGCCTTACTGCCCGCTGGAGGTTCTGCAGGGCCTGGACGTCGTCGCCCCGGGCCGAGGCCAATTGGCCAAGGCCATGTTCGCCTTCGGCGGCCAGGCAACCGCCCAGCAGGCTGCGGTACAAAGGTTCGGCCTCGCTGAGGCCAAGCAGCCGTGACACCTTGGCCTTGCGCAGGCGAACCTGTTCGAAGGTGTCCGGCAGTTGCTGCAGGTGGGCCAGGCTGGCGTGTGGGCGCCCGTCGTTGAGCATTTCGTCTGCCAGGTTCAATGACAGTTGCTGGTCGGCGTCAGGCTTGCTGCAACTGGCGGTGGCGAACAACTGGCGCAGCCCTTCCGGCTGTTGCCCGGCGCATCCGGTCAGCAACACCAGGCTTGCGCACAACAGGATTGTCTTCATCATTCAGTCCTCATGGGCTCAACGCCCGCGCCAATGCAGAAAAGCCTGGCCCGGCAAGGACAATGAGCAAGGCCGGAAACAGGAACACCATCATCACTGCCGACATCTTTGCCGACATCATCGATACCCGTTCTTGCAGGCGGGTCAGGCGACGGTCGTCGAGCAGCGCCTTCAGTGCCTGCAGCGACTTCATCGCGCCGCTGCCTTGTGCCAGCAATTGGCGCAGGATCACGCAGGTATCGGTGAACTCATCCACAGCCAGCAGCTGGGCGACTTTTTCCAGCTCCGGGCCCAGCGCCATGCCTGAATCCACCCGTTGCAGCACCTGGCGCAACTCTGCGCTGATGTGCGGGATCAGCGTTCGGCCTTCCTGGCTCAGCACACGCAGTGCCTGCTCGACGGCCAGGCCGGTCTCGAAAAGAATCCGCAGCAAGGGGATCATCAGGCTGACTTCTTCGGCGATGCGCTGCTGGCGACGTGCCGCAGCCACGGCCAGCAGGCGCTTGGGCAGCAGGTAACCGACGCCCAGCGCGCACAATGGCCAGACCACCCAGCCGGCTGCCGCGCTGCCCTTGAACCCCTGTTGCAACAGCAGTGTCAGCATCACGGCCAACAGCGGCAGGCCTAGCTGAACAGCGGCAAACAGGGCGCGCTGGCGGCTGCGGCGCCAGCCGATACGTTCGAGCAGGGCCTGGCTTTCGCCGTCGAATCTTTGCAAGCGCTGCCCCCACGCGCTGCTGCCCAGCCAGTGCAGCCAGTCGCCCAGGCGTTCGTCGCGGGTTAGTCGCCCCTGCAGGCGTCGGGTCACCAGTACCCGCGCTCGCCATTGGCGAATGACCTGCAGGCCAAACAGGCTGGCGGCAATGAACAGGCACAGGGCGCAGATCAGCAAGGCCATGGTCACAGGCTCCTCATCATTCGCCACAGCACCAGGCAACCGAGCACCTGCAGGGCAAAGGCCAGCAACAGCATCATCTGGCCGCTGCTGTCCCGCCACATGGCCAGCAGGTAATGCGGGTTGGCCATCAGGAAGTAGCCGACCATCGCCAGCGGCAAGGAGCCGAGAATGATCGCGGTGATGCGGGTCTCGCCGGTCATCGCCTTGAGCTGACGCGCCCCTTGTTCACGCTCGCGGATCAGTTTGATCAGGTTTTCCATCAGCTCGCTGGCATTGCCGCCGTAACGCTGGTTGATGCGCAAGCCAAGGGCGAACAGCCGCAGTTCGTCCTGCTTGTGCAGTTCGGCCAGCTCGCTCACAGCATCCTCCAGCGCCACGCCCAACTGTACGTTGCGCCGCACCCGCGCCATGGCTGAGCGCAGGGGATCGCGGCTACTGTCGATACCGCCCAGCACCGCGTCATTGAGGGTGCGGCCAGCCTTGAGGCTGCGCACGCTGTAGTCCAGCAGGCCAGGCAACTGGTCGACGATTTGCCGCATCTGCCGGCGGCTTTGCCAGCTCAGGATCAGGTACGCAAGGGTTGGCAGGCCGACCAGCAGCATCAATGCGGCCACCCAGCCGGCGGCGATCAGCCCCAGCAGCACCACGCCCAGCCACGCCAGCAACCAGCGCTGTGGCTCGATGTCGACAGCCCCCAAGCCGGCGCGCTGCAGCAGGGCGTCGAGCCATTCGCGCCGGGCGGTGCCATTGCGCACAATGCTGAACGCCCGCCCCAGGCGTTGCAGGATGCGCTCTTCGTGCCGCTTGTACAGGCTACGGCGCAACAGCAGCAGGGCGACGCCCAGCAGCAGCGGGGACAGCGCCAGCAGCAAGGGGCCGGTCACAGCACGCCCTCTGCGCGCAGCTTGCTGCCCGCCGGGTTGGGTGCTTCGCGCAGAAAGGTATCGCCGCCACGACGATCGAGGCGGAACAGGGTGTTGGTCACGTACACCTCATCGCGCACGCCGACCACTTCCAGCACCTCGCTGACGCAGCGTCGGCCGTCCGGCAGGCGGGTCAGCTGGATCACCACATCCAGCGCCGCGCAGACCATCTGCCGCAAGGTCTTCTCGGCAATCTGCCGGCCGCTCAGGCCGACCAGGGTTTCCAGGCGCAGCAGCGCATCCTGTGCGGTGTTGGCGTGCACCGTGCTCATCGAGCCATCGTGGCCGGTGTTCATCGCAGTGAGCACGTCGAGCACTTCGCTGCCGCGGATCTCGCCCAGAATGATGCGGTCTGGGCGCATGCGCAGGGCGTTGCGGATCAGTTCGCTGGCCTTGATTTCGCCATGCCCTTCGGCATTCGGCGGGCGGGTTTCCAGGCGCACCACGTGGGGATGGTGCAGCTGCAGCTCGGCGACGTCTTCGATGGTTACCAGGCGTTCGCGGGGCGCGATCATCTGGCTGAGGATGTTCAGCAGGGTGGTCTTGCCGGTGCCGGTACCGCCACTGACCAGGATGTTGCAACGTTTGCCCACGGCGCGTTCGAAGAAGTCGAAGATGGACTGGTCGATGGCGCGTGTGGCCAGCAGGTCGGCGCTCTTGAGCATGTCCTGGCGGAACTTGCGGATCGACAGGCACGGGCCGTCCAGCGCCACAGGCGGAATGATCGCATTCACCCGGCTGCCGTCGGGCATGCGCGCGTCGACCATTGGCGAGGATTCATCCAGGCGCCGGCCAAGCGGCGCGAGGATGCGCTGCATCACCCGCTCCACATGGTGAGCGTCGATAAAACGCAGGTCGGTCTGTTGCAACAGGCCCGCCCGTTCCACGAACACCCGATGGGGGCCGTTGACCAGGATTTCCGTAACGGTGGGGTCTCGCAGCAACACTTCCAGCGGGCCGAAACCGGTCAGCTCATCTACCAGCTCTTCGGCCAGGCGCTCCATTTCGTAGCGCGACATGGCCAGGCGCAGGCGCGCGACGTAATCGCCCACCTGCTCCAGCACGAACTGGGTCAGTGCTGGCCGGGCGCCTTCGAGCAGGTTGCGGCCGCTGTCCTCGATGGCGTCGATGGCAAAGCGGTGCAGTGCACGCTTTAGCGCGTAGGGGTCGCCGGAGGCGTGTTGCTGTCCACCAAAGGGTTGGTCATTGCTCATTTGCTCCCCCAAAGCCGACGCAGCCAGGTGAAGGCGGGTGGTGCGAGGTTTTCCGAGCGCCGTGCCAGGCGTTCGCCGAGGCTGCGCAGGGCTTGAGTGAGGTTTTCACGCGGGGCCAGTTCGAACAGGCTCAGGCCCTGGTTCTTCACATTTAGGCGCACTTCGGGGCTGTAGGGGATGGCCTTGAGCAAGGGCAGCCCGTAGCGTTTGGCCAGGGTATCGGCATCGGGTGCAACGTTGCTCAGGTAGCGGTCCACCAGCAGGCTGGCGTGCTCCAGCTTCATGCCGTGGTCACGCCACAGGTCGAGCACTTCAAGGTTGCGCCGGCAGTCGAGGATATTCTGGTCGGTGTAGACGATCAGTTTGTCGCAATGGCTCACCAACGTGCGCAGGGCTTCGCTGTCGGCATGCCCAGTCAGGTTCACGACAATGTGCTGGAAGTGCTGGCGCAGGGCGCTGAGCAGCATGTACAGCTCGGCGGCGCTGGTTTGTTGCAGCGGGTCGTCGGCCTCGGCGTAAGTGAGCAGGCGCAAGCCTTTCTTGTCGCGCGTGAATGCGCTGTCGATCAGTGTGGTGTCGAGGCGGCGCAGGTGGCGCAGGGCGTCGCCGAAAAAGAACGAAGCCTCCAGGCCGAGCAGCGCCAGGCTGTCGCCACGCGGCAGGCCCAGGTCCAGCAGCAGGGTTTGCTGGCCGCTCTCCTGCACCACCCGGGCCAGGTGGGTGGTGAGCAATGCGCCGTCTGCATTGGCTTGCACACCGAACAGCACGGTCAGCCCGCCAAGGCTGGGGTTGCTGGTCACCGCCGGCATGCGCTTGCCCAGGCGCCTCACCAGCCCGGCCACTTCGCTGGGGCGTGAGCCATAGGCGACGAAATCGCGGGCGCCTGCGCGCATGGCATGCAGCACCAGTTGGTTGTCCATGCCATCGCCAAGGGCGACAATCGCCAACATCGGCCTGGCCTCCAGCACCCCCTCGATCAAGGCGCACTGGCTGACCAGCTGTTCGCGGTCCAGGCCGATGAACATCAGGTTGCTGAAGGTGGCGTTGACCAGCGCCAGCAGCTCGTCGAGGCTGCCGGCAGTGGCACCGATCACCTGGCCTTGCGGCGCCAGTGCGCCCTGTAGCCAGTGCAGGTCCTCTTCATTGCGGGTGATGGCGAGGAAGGTGGGGTTCAGGCTCTCGTTCATTGGGATAACCCACCCTTGCCATCAAAGTTGCCGTTTTCCAGGAAGAACAGGCGCCCCCAGCTGGGGTCGTAGTTGCGCAAGTTCTCACCCGGCAGTTCCGGCAGCCGCGCGTTGGCGGCCAGCGGCTGGACCAGGTGTGGAGTTACGATCATCAGCAGTTCGGTTTCTTCGCGTTTGAGCGTCGATTGCCGGAAGAATGCGCCCAGGATTGGGAGGTTACCGAGGCCAGGCAGTTTGTCGACATCGGACCTGGTGTTGCTGCTGACCAAGCCGCTGATGATGAAGCTTTCGCCATCGGCAAGGGCAATGCTGGTGTCGGTGCGTCTTACGGTCAACCCCGGCACTTGCGTGCCGGCGATGGTTACTACGTTGCTGTAGTCCAGCTCGCTGACCTCCGGCGCCACCTTGAGGGTGATCCTGCCGGGGCTGATGATGGTTGGTGTCAGCGCCAGACGTACGCCGAACTCCTTGTATTCGATGGACACGTTGTCGCTGCCCGAGCTGGGGACTGGAATCGGAATTTCGCCACCCGCCAGGAAGCTTGCGGTCTGGCCGCTGAGTACGGTCAGGCTCGGGCGGGCCAACGTGTAGGCGAAGCCGCTGCTTTCCAGTGCGTTGATCATGGCAAGGAAGCGGCTACTGCCGCCGCCCCAGACGATGTTGAAGACGTTCTCTGTGAGCGGGATCTCCGGGTTCGCAATGGGTACCGAACCTGGGGATACAGAGGTGTTAGGCACTGTTCCAGGCGCACCGATCAGGCTGTTGTTCGAACCCTTGAAGAACAGCCGTGCGCCAGCTTCTCTGTACTTGTTTCGGCGTACTTCCACGAAACGGATATCGGCCTGCACCTGGCTGATCAGTTGTGCATCCTGCGACGGCAAAAAACTGTCTTCGGCCATGTCGGCACTGGCCCGGCCTTTGACGAATACCATGGCCCGGTGCGGTGACGGGGCGCATGCTGTCCACAGCATCAACGTGGTATTGCCTTGGCCCACTGCGGTAATCACCACACCGCGGTCACCGCTGGCCTGCACATCGGCCACCTTGGGCTCGCCTACGGCAACCCGGCTGATCGCCAGTGGCAGGCGCAGTTCCTGCTGCAGGCCCTGGTCTATCTCGATGACCGAAGGGAGCTGACTGATCGCCTCGCAGCCTTTGCCCACTGCCTGGGCCTGGGGCAACAGCGCGGCCAGCAGCCCGGTACAACATGCTTGTCTCAAAAAGGAACTACGCATCGCTGCATCCTTGCCGGGTCAGGGGGTTTTATTCGTATCGTCAGCCTGTGCGCCACGGATGATGTGCATGGCGGGTGTGGGTTTGCTGGTCGCCAGGCTGGCAGCGTTGGCCACCGGCGACTGGGAGAGCTGGCTGAAGCGGTAGAGTTCGCGGTTGGCGGCCTCCACCTGCGGTTGGGCACCGGGCTCGTTCCAGTACCGCGCCAGGCGCTGCTCATCGGCACTGCGCACGGCCAGGCGCAAGGTGCCAGCCTGGGCAGCCAGCATCAAACGGCTGGCCAAGGCCTCCGGCACTGCCAGCGCCACGGTGCGGGTACCTGTGCCGTTGTTCATACTGGCTTGTTCGCGCCGGGCCTTTTGCTCTTCGGCGGTCTGCGCCGGGCGGCCGTCGTTGGCCAGGCCCGTCTGGTCGCCGACACTGAGCACGCGCAAGGCCGGCAGCACCACTTGGGCGGAGGATTGCGGGTTGTTGGGCTCTTCACGCAGGAACAGCAACACGTCCACGTAGTCGCCCGGGCGCAGTTGGCCGGCGGCGCCGACCACTTCGTCCACACCGACTGCCACCGCCCGCTCGTTGGCACGGATCATCCGCGCCAGCGGCCCGCCAGCCTGGAAGCTGGACTCATCCAGCCAGGTGCCCGCTGCAAGTGGCCTGGCGCTGGTGCGCCCGATCACCTGGGCGGTTTGCTGGTAGGCCCCAGTGGGGGCAACCTGCAGGCGCTCGATCAGCACATCGTCTTCACTGACCGGCGTATTGGCGGGTAAAGCCTTGCGCAGGACGACCACGGCCGTACGCGGTGGCTCCGGTGGAGTGATGGGGGGTGGGGCAACGGCTGCAATCGGTTGTTCGGCCGCAGGGGTAACCGGTGCGGGCGTGGCCGCCGGGCGGCTCAGCACAACACCCCAGTAGCCGGCCAACAGCGCTGCCAGCAGGAAGAAAGCAGCCAAGGCTAGGGTCAAGCGACTGCTCATCTCGGCCTCCCTGCACGTTGCAACTGATGGCAAAAAGTCACTATTTCGCTATAGGACGGTAGCGCAGCCATTGCCATTTGCCATGAGCGTGAGGGCTTTTTTTTGGAATTGTGATTAAGTCGAGGCAATACAGAGGGTTAGCAGTATTGCGGGTGTTAATTCTCTTGAGCTAATCCTTTGTGATTAATCCTTTGATACATTTGCAGTCCGCCTCAGCTTGGCGATTCTTTGATGGCAAATAGGTGTCACTTTGATACCGCAATCGCCGGCATGTGCCGCAAGGAGCTGAGACATGAAACTGTTCATTCTGCATTGCATGACCTTCCTGCATCGCAAGGACGGTGCGTCCGGTATCGAATACGCGGTCATCGCGACGATGGTCGCAGTGGTGCTGGCCGCCTTCGTTGGCGACATCTCCACGGCCGTCAACACCACCTTCACCACGATCAAAAATGCCCTTTGACCGGTGAGCAGGAGCCAACGCCATGCAGAACGCTTTCTCGCGCCAGCAGATCCTTTTGGTGGATGACGAGCAGGACGCTCTGCTGGAGCTGGCCGAACTTCTCGAAAATGAAGGCTTCGCCTGCCTGACCGCGACATCGGTACAGGTTGCCTTGCAACAGCTTACCCGTCATCCGGACGTTGCCCTGGTGATCACCGACCTGCGTATGCCGGAGGAAAGCGGCATTGGTCTGATCAGGCGCATGCGCAATCACACGGCCCGCCAGCACCTGCCGGTGATTGTCATGTCCGGGCAGGCCGACGTGGATGACGTCAGTGAAATGCTGCACCTGCAGGTGGTGGATTTTTTCCGCAAGCCGCTTTATCACGCGCGTTTGCTGAAGACCCTGGAGAACCTGTTCCCCGTACCAAAGCTGAGGGTAGTGAGTTGAGGAAGGCCTTCAATGGCCTTTAATAAAAACGCCCGGCACTTGGCCGGGCGTTTTTCATTGTGCGGTCAGGCGTCCGGGTCGCTCAGTTCAAGGGCGCCGCGCTTGCTGCGCAGCTTGCCGTAGAAGTGTTCCAGCGCGTGGTTGAGCTTGGTGGCGGCACCGTCGACTGCCTGGTCCACCGAAGTGGCAGTGTGGGTCACGGAAATCGGTTGGTGGCCTTTGGGGCGAGCCTCCATCTGG
The DNA here is from genome assembly GCF_021283425.1 of Pseudomonas sp. NMI542_15. Lineage (NCBI taxonomy): Bacteria > Pseudomonadati > Pseudomonadota > Gammaproteobacteria > Pseudomonadales > Pseudomonadaceae > Pseudomonas > Pseudomonas sp. NMI542_15. The sequence goes on from NZ_JAJSRO010000017.1 coordinate 94,914, forward strand.
CAGCGTTTGTCATGCGGTCCGGGCTTGGCGCCGTTCTCGTCGCGCAGGTGAACCTCGATGCGGGTGAGGTCTTCTTCGTAACGTTCCAGGGAGCTTTGCAGTGTACTGCGGACCCACTGGTCGAGACGGGCGTTGCTTTCGAAATGGTTGCTGCTGTTGACCTGGATTTGCATGATTCAATCCTTATTCAGCTTGCTCGCATGGAGACGCGCTCAGGTCCTTGAGACCCTTGGAATTTCTGCGCCTCTTGACTCTAAGGTCAGGCAACCGCGGACCGAATTCAAGCCCTTTTTGAAAATAAATTTCTTGTTGCAAATGGGGCTGGCAGGCGTGGCCACGCCGAGCGATGTGGTGAGCAGCAGGGCGTGGACGAGGGGGCTGGGGCGCAACGGCATGGGTCGGGTCCTGAGAGAGGGGGCTGCCATGTCTGTCACGCAAGGTTGGGAAAATGGCTCAGTTGATTTGATCTTTTTTTTTGCGGGTGTTTTCGCCATGAATTTTTTGTCGCCTGTGAGATCGAGCGCCGCCCGCGCGGCGCTTCGCGGGGCAAGCCCGCTCCCACATTTGTTTCGGGCCAATCAGTCCTGTGACAAAGGAGCGCGATCGCCTTGGCGCATGGCTCGATATCGAGTCGTACAAACAAGGCGGTCGCGCGCCTCTCTTGCAGGCATAACTGGCCCGAAACAAATGTGGGAGCGGGCTTGCCCCGCGAAGCGCCGCGCGGGCGGCGCTCGATCTACGCCCCCTGCAAAACCCGCGGCGGTCACCTGGTAGCCCTCACCCCACATCCACCATCACCCACGACCGGGTGAAGCGCCGCACCCGAACCGGCAGTGCTACCTCCAGCATTTGCAGGATGCGCTCACTGTCATCCAGCGGATACGACCCGGAAATCCGCCAGGCGCATCTGCGAGGCCACCAGCATGCCGTCGACCCAGGCGCCCACATTGTGGTCGAGCGCCGAGACCGACTGCCAGCCCCCGTTGAAGCGGCCGCCGTGCCGGTGTAGCGCCCCTTCGCCGGTACGCACCAGCAATGGTCGGGGATCGTTGGCCACTTGCAGCGCCAGTTCACCTTCGAACAGCCGCACCCGGGTAAGCCAGTTGTGATGGGCGCGGTACAGGCCTTCGACCGTGGATGTGAGCGCGCTGGGCACCGTGATACTCCGGCGCTGTGTAGCGCACATAGTAGTAAGAATTGTTCGCACTGTATTGCAGGGCAAAGTGCTCGCCAATCTCCACCGGCCCTATCGCCGGCAAGCCAGCTCCCACAGAAGCCCGCTGTCTTCAAGCCCTGTGCAGTACCGGTGGGAGCTGGCTTGCCGGCGATAGGGCCAGAACAGGCAGCACATCGCTAACTCTTTGCCTATGAGAATTGAAATCATTATTATTGCACCCCCAGAAAACATCCGGACCTTGCCATGACGCGCAAAACTGCCGGCCTTCCGCACAGCTATCGGCTGGCCGTTGCCTCACGCAGCCTGGCCGCGCTATTGGGCGGCTACCTGTTGGCGTCCATGGCCAGCGTCTGCATTGCCCTGGTAGTACCGCTGCCAACGGTCGATGCCACGCTGACCGGCCTGTTGTTGTCGTTCGTCTTTTACCTGCTGGCATTCATCTGGTGCTTTGCCTGTCGCAGCGCCTGGCGTGCCTGGCTGGGCGTGTTGGCGCCCAGCCTGCTGTTGGCCATGATCAGCGGCGTTGCCTACTGGATGAAAAACCCATGAAAGAAGGCTTCCGCCAGGCGATGGCCTGGCTGCACACCTGGACCGGCCTGATCTTCGGCTGGCTGTTGTTTGCCATCTTCCTGACCGGCACGTTGTCGTATTTCAAGGAAGAAATTACCCACTGGATGCAGCCCGAAGTGCGCAGTCATGCCTTGGACCCGGCCCTCAGCCTGGATAAGGCCCAGCAGTATCTGCAAGACAACGCCGGGCATTCCGCGTCCTGGTTCATCCGCATGCCCAACGAGCGCGAGGCGGGCTTGAGCGTTGGCTATCGCGATCCCAATGGCGGGCCGCGTGGCTTTGTCAACAAAACCCTGGATACGCAGACCGGCCAACCGGTTGAGGCGCGCGACAGCCGTGGTGGCGATTTCTTCTACCGTTTCCACTTCCAGCTGCAGATGCCATACCCGTTTGGCCGCTGGCTGTCGACCTTCTGCGCCTTCATCATGCTGCTGGGGCTGGTCACCGGCATCATCACCCACAAGAAGATCTTCAAGGAGTTCTTCACCTTCCGCCCCGGCAAGGGCCAGCGGTCCTGGCTGGACGGGCACAACGCCATAGGCGTGCTGGTGCTGCCATTCCACCTGATGATCAGCTACAGCAGCCTGGTGCTGTTCATGTACATGGTGATGCCGGCGGGCATCATGGCCAGCTATGGCAATGACACCGGCAAGTACTTCAACGACCTGTTCGGGCGCGACGATGCGCCCAAGGCAGCCCAACTGGCGACGCCGCTGGTCGCCCTGCCAAGCCTGTATGCCAAGGTGCAGGCGCTGCAGCCCGGGGCGCGCATTGGCAACATCCAGGTGCAGAACCCGGGTGACAGCAATGCCCGCGTCACCTTTACCCAATCGGCTGCCGACCACGTGGCTTATCGGCGCAGTGCCAACTGGACGTTTGACGGCGCCAGTGGCGCGCTGCTGAGCCAGGGCAAGCCAGAGAGCGGGGTAATGATGACCGCCTTCAGCTTTGCCGGGTTGCACATGGGCAACTTTGCCGGGCCCTGGCTGCGCTGGTTGTACTTCTTTTTTGGCATTGCTGGCACTGCGGTGATCGGCACCGGGCTGGTGATGTGGCTGGGCAAGCGCCAACTCAAACATGCCAAGCGCCCGCACATGCCGGGTGAGTTGCGCCTGGTCGAGGTGCTCAATATCGCCAGCATGAGCGGGCTGTTGCTGGCGGTGGCGGGCTTCTTCTGGGCCAACCGCCTGATTCCGGTGGGCATCGAGGGCCGCGCCAATTGGGAGGTCAATGCCTTCTTCATCGCCTGGGGCTTGTCATTGGTGCATGCCGTGCTGCGCAGCGGGCGCCGGGCTTGGGGCGAGCAACTGGCCCTGGGTGCGCTGGCCTTTGCCCTGTTGCCGCTGCTCAACGGCCTTGGCACCGACCGGGGACTGAACCATTCGTTGCAGGCGGGTGACTGGGCCATGGCGGGCTTCGACCTGACGGCACTGGGTACCGGCCTGTTCCTGGCCTGGCTGGCCGGCAAGATGCTGCGCAGCCCCAAACCGGTAGCCAGGCGAGCACGCGCGGCACAAAAACCGGGCACTGAAACGGCGCAGGTGAACTGATGCTGGGTAACGCACTGATTGCATTCGCAGGCTTTGTCGCCCTGTGCCTGGCCATGGAAAAGCACTTCAGCGAACTGCTAGGGCGCAAGCCGCGCCCCGGGCAGTTACGGGTGTTGCGGGTTGCCGGTTGGCTGCTGCTGATGCTGTCGCTGGTCCTCAGCGTGCACCTGCGTGGTTGGGCCCATGGCTTGGTGGAGTGGACGGCGGTGATGATGGCCGGGGTGACCGTGTGGGTGTTTGGCTTGCCCTACCAGCCGCGCCTGCTGCTGGGCGCAGCTGCCGCCAGTGTGGTGCTCGGGCCTTTGCTGGCCGTGTTCGCTGTGTGAACTCGTGAGCGAGCAGAGGGATATCATCGAGCCCGAGGCCGACAGCGCGGGCGGGCGTGCACGTTTCGTCCAGGTGTTCCTGGCCCAGCGTGCGCGGATGGAGGCACTGGTCAGCCGGCGTGTAGGCTGTCGCGCCACGGCTTCAGACCTGGTCCAGGAGCTGTTCCTGCGTTTCTGGCGCCGCCCCGAGGTCAAGGTCGAGGCGCTGGACACGTACCTGTTGCGTTGTGCCGGCAACCTGGCGATCGACCACCTGCGCAGTGAAGGCAGCCGTGAACGCGTGGCAGAAGCCGCGCTGCCAATGGACGACACGGGCATGGCTCAGGCGCCCGAGCAGGCGCTGGAGGTCGACCACGACCTGCAGCGCATCGAAGCCGCCTTGCGCGCCTTGCCCGAGCGCACCCGGCAGATCTTTCTGCTCAACCGCATCCACGGCTGCAAGTACGGTGAAATCGCCAAGGCTATGCAGCTGTCCCAGAGTGCCGTGGAAAAGCATATGATGCGCGCCCTTGAAGCGTGCAAGGCGAGTGTTGCCGAGCCCGCGCCCACCCCACGCCGGCCTGGGAGTGCCCGTCGATGAGCCGTTTGCCCCCGATCACCGAGGCGCAGTCCCAGGCCGCTTTGCAATGGCTCAGCCGCATCAATGAGCAGCCCGCGCAAGCGGAAGGGGCTGCGTTCAAGCGCTGGTTGCTGGCCGACCCCGGGCACCGTGAGGCCTACCAACAGGCCCAGGCGCTGTGGCAGAAAAGCGCCGCTCCGGCCGCGCAACTGGCCGACGAAGAACAGGACGCCCTGCAGCACTACCTCAATGCAATGGCCCGGCCACCGACCCGTGGCCCGTGGCGGCGGATGGCGGCAATGGCGATGGCGGCCTGCCTGATGCTGGCCGTGGGCGTTGCCGGGGGCTGGCACCCGGGATACTGGTTGCAGGAGCTGCAGGCTGACTACAGCAGTGCCGGGCAGATTCGCCAGGTGACCTTGGCCGACCAGTCGCAGGTGACGCTTGATGCAGGTAGCGCCATTGCAGTCGATTTTGCCCAGGGTGAGCGCCGTGTGCGGTTGCTGCATGGCGCGGCATACTTTGAGGTCACTCATAACGGTGAGCCATTCGTGGTCGAAGCGGGCGGTGGCGAAGTGCGAGTGCTCGGTACCCAGTTTGAGGTGCGTGAGCAAGGCGAGGGCGCCCAGGTGACAGTGCGCAGTGGGCGGGTCAGGGTCAGCCCCGCGCAAGGCACTTTGGCGGGTGAACTGACTGCCAACCAGCAGGTGGCCTACAGCGCAGGCAGGGTAGGCGACACCTTGGTGGTGGACAGTGACAACCGCCTGGCCTGGCGGCAGGGGTGGCTGAACTATTACCAGGTGCCGCTGGCGCAGGTGGTCGAAGACCTTAGGCGCTATTACCCGGGGCGCATCCTGTTGCTGGATGGCGAACTGGGGCAGCGCAAGGTCAGCGGCAGCTTTCCGGTGACCGAGCCGCTGCTGGCGCTGGATTCGCTGGGCAAGGTCATGGGCTTTTCGCGGCAGACCGTGTTCGGGCGTTTGACCTTGATCCGGTAGTTGCCTGTGCCGGCCTCTTCGCGGGCATGCCCGCTCCCACAGGTACTGCACCGGATTTTGAACTTGTGCCATCCCTGTGGGAGCGGGCGTGCCCGCGAAGAGGCCGGTACAGGGAAAATATTTTCAGTTAGCGGGTGAGGTAACAGGACGTGGCATCCGTGTAATGAGTGAAAGTGCGATTCATTCGCAATCATCACCCTCTCACAGGTCAGCGTCCATGAAGTTCTCCCCGCGTTGCGTCCCTCTCTGGCTCGGCCTTGCTGCGCTGCCGGCATTCGCCGTCGCCCCCCTGGCAAGCGCCGCCGAGCAGCTGCAGGCCTTTGCCTTCGCCCAGCCGGCCCAACCGTTGGCCCAGGCGCTCAACGCCTTCAGCCGCACCACCGGCCAGAGCGTGGTCTACACCCTCGAACTGCCAGGTGTACAGGCCCCGGCATTGAATGGCCGGTTCAGCGCCGAGCAGGCGCTGCAACAGCTGCTGGGCAACGCCGGGCTGGCCTGGCGGCGCGTCGACGCACGCACCCTGACCCTCGAACCCGCCGACACTTCAGGCGCCCTCAACCTGCAGGCCACCAACGTAACCTCGCAGCTGGACGACTACAGCTACCAGCCCCCGGCCAGCGCTTCGATCATGCGCGGGCAGGGGCCGAATCAGGACATCCCGCAGGCCATCAACGTGGTACCGGCCCAGGTCATCCGCGACCAAGCCCCGCGCAACCTCGATGATGCCCTGTCCAACGTCAGCGGCATTACCCAGGGCAACAACTTTGGCGGCACATCCGACACGGTGATGAAGCGCGGCTTTGGCGACAACCGCGACGGCTCGATCATGCGCGATGGCATGCCCATCGTGCAGGGCCGCAGCCTCAACGCCAGCACCGAGCGGGTCGAAGTGCTCAAGGGGCCGGCCTCGCTGCTGTACGGCATCCAGGACCCGGGCGGGGTGATCAACGTGGTCAGCAAGCGCCCACAACTGCAGCAGTACAACGCCCTGACCGTGCGTGGCTCGACCTACGGCAGCGGCAAGAACGGCAGTGGCGGCGGGCTGGACAGCACCGGTGCGCTGGGCGACAGCAACTTCGCCTACCGCCTGATCGTCGATCACGAAGACGAAGACTACTGGCGCAACTACGGCGTGCACCGCGAATCGCTGGTGGCGCCGTCGCTGGCCTGGCTGGGCGAAGACACGCAGGTGGTGCTGGCCTACGAGCACCGCGAGTTTCTCTACCCCTTCGACCGTGGCACCGCGTTCGGCAGCAACGGCCACCCGCTGAACATCCCCGCCACGCGCCGCCTGGACGAGCCGTTCAACGACATGGAGGGGCGCTCCGACCTGTACCGCCTGGAAGTCGACCATCAGCTGGCCGACGACTGGAAGCTGCACTTTGGCTACAGCTTCAACCGCGAGACCTATGATGCAAGCCAGGTGCGGGTGACCGGCGTCAACGAAGCCAAAGGCACGCTGACGCGCAGCATCGACGGCACCCACAACGCCATGAGCCGCGACCAGTTCGCTACTCTGAGCCTGGCCGGTAATGTGGAATTGGCCGGCATGCAGAATGATCTGTTGTTCGGCGTCGACCATGAAGACCGCAAAGTGTATCGCGGCGACCTCATTCGCCAGACTGCCCGCTCCACCTTCAGTTACCTGAACCCCGTTTATGGTCAGGAGGTGGAAGGCACCAGCGTACGAGCCAGTGACAGCGACCAGACCGACAAGCTGCGCACCGATGCACTGTTCATGCAAGACGCACTGCACCTGGACGAGCACTGGATACTGGTGGCCGGCGCACGCTACCAGCAATACGACCAGTATGCCGGCCGTGGCCGGCCGTTCACGGCCAATACCGATACCAGCGGCCAGGCATGGGTGCCGCACGCAGGCATCGTCTACAAGGTTGATGACCAGCTCTCGTTCTATGGCAGCTACAGCGAGTCGTTCAAGCCCAACTCCAGCATTGCACCGCTGACCGGCGGTGTGGTGCTGGACGCTTCGGTCGCACCCGAAGAGGGCAAGTCCTGGGAGCTGGGGGCCAAGCTCGACATGCCCGGTAGCCTGACCGGTACCCTTGCGCTGTTCGACATTACCAAGCGCAACGTGCTGGTCGCCAATTTCGACAGCGGAACCGGCGAGACCGTCTACAGCAATGCAGGGGAAGTCAGTTCACGGGGTGTGGAGCTTGACCTGACCGGGCAGCTCAGCGAGCGCTGGAGCCTGATCGGCAGCTATGCGTTTACCGATGCCAAGGTGACCAAGGACCCTGATCTTGAAGGCAAACGCCTGCAGAATGTGGCCAGGCACAGCGGTTCGTTGTCGGCGGTGTACGACTTCGGCAGCCTGTTCGGTGGCGACAATCTGCGCTTGGGGGCTGGCGCGCGTTACGTGGGTGAGCGGGCGGGCAACGCGACCAACACTTTCGACTTGCCGTCGTACACCGTGGCCGACGCGTTCGCCAGTTACGAGACCAAGCTTGATGAGCACAACGTGCGTTTGCAATTGAACGTGAAGAACCTGTTCGACAAGGTTTATTACAGTTCGGCGGTGAACCAGTACTTTGTGGCGATTGGGGATGCCCGGCAGGTGAGTTTGTCCAGCACCTTCGAATTCTAGGTATTTGCGGCTGCTTTGCAGCCCTGTCGCGGCACAAGGCCGCTCCTGCAAGGAAACGATGATCCCTGTGGGAGTGGCCTTGTGCCGCGAAAGGGCCGCAAAGCGGCCCCATTTCACGCCTTGAATGCCGAGCGATATTCCCCAGGCGTTGCACCAAGCGCCTGCCGGAACCGGTTACTGAAATGGCTGGCACTGGCAAACCCGCACAAAAGGGCAATCTCCCCCAGCGGCATCACCCCCAGTTGCAGCAGCTGGCAGGCCCGGTGCAGTCGCCGGGCCAGCAGGTATTGGTGCGGCGGTAGCCCGAAACTGGTGCGGAACATGCGCGCAAAGTGGTATTCGGACAAGTTGCAGCGCAAGGCCAGTTCACCCAGGGTAACCGGCTGGTCCAGGTGCGCCTCGATGTAGTCGACCAACTGCCGGCGCAGGTTCGGCGCCAGCCCGCCTTTCAGGCGCAGGCCCTGGCGCAGCCCCACCTGGCTGAGCAGCGCATGGTCGACGATCTCGTGTGCCAGGCTGCTGGCCAGCAGGCGCTCGCCGGGTTCGTCCCAGTCCAGCTGAATCAGGTGGCGAAAGCGTGCGGCCTGTTGCGGGTCGTCCAGAAAAGTCGCTTCCTGCAATTGCAGCTCTCGCGGTTCCCGATCGAGCAGGCGCACGCAGCCCAGGGCGAACTGTGCCTCGCTGACATACAGGTGGGCCAGGCGGATTGCACCATTGACCACCCAGTTCGATTCCTGCCCGGCCGGCATCACGCACAGCTTGCCGGGCGCACCTTTGTCGGCCGGGCGCTGGCGGCGGAATGTGCCGGTGCCGTCGGCGATGTAGCACGACAGGGTGTGATGGGTCGGCGCCTGGTAGTCGCGGGCATCGTCGCGGTTGCTCCACAACGCCCCCGCCAGCCCATCGCCCAGGTGTGCGCTGAGTTCCAGCCGGGCGTGGGGCGAGGCGTGCATGGCGTTGAACACTTGCAGCTGGGTGAGTGGCGTCATGGGTGGTTCCTCTGACGGCCATCGTACTGCGCTTGCGCCGCAGTGACAGCTAGCTGAGAGGGAAAAGCGCAAGTTTGTGCAAGCGGTTAATGCCAGGAGGACGAACACTGAGGGCCTCGGCGAGGGCTGCGCCCTCGATTCGCGGGACAAGCCCGCTCCCACAGCATGCGAAGGCTGCACGGTATTTGTGGGAGCGGGCTTGCCCCGCGAAGCGCCGGGCACCGATTTTGAAAGGCCCAAGGAACCGCCGCCATGAACCTGTCACTCTACCTGCTCACCGTCCTGATCTGGGGCACCACCTGGATCGCCCTGAAGCTCCAGCTGGGCGTGGTCGCCATCCCGGTCTCGATCGTCTATCGCTTCGCCCTTGCGGGCCTCATCCTGTTCGCCATCCTGCTGCTCACCCGTCGCCTGCAACCCATGAACCGGCGCGGCCACCAGATCTGCCTGGCCCAGGGCCTGTGCCTGTTCTGCGTCAATTTCATGTGCTTCCTCACCGCCAGCCAGTGGATTGCCAGTGGCCTGATCGCCGTGGTGTTTTCCACGGCGACCTTGTGGAACGCCCTGAACGCGCGGGTGTTCTTCGGCCAGAAGATCGCCGCCAATGTGCTGGGCGGCGGTGCCCTGGGCCTGCTCGGCCTGGGGCTGCTGTTCTGGCCGGAGCTGTCGCACCATGCGGCCAGCCGTGAAACCCTGTACGGCCTGGGCCTGGCCTTGCTCGGCACGCTGTGCTTCTCGGCGGGGAACATGCTGTCGAGCATGCAGCAGAAGGCCGGGCTCAAGCCCATGACCACCAATGCCTGGGGCATGGTCTACGGCGCCGCCATGTTGATGGTTTATTGCCTGTTCAGCGGCATTCCTTTCACCATGGAGTGGAACACCCGCTACATCGGTTCGCTGATGTACCTGGTGATTCCGGGTTCGGTAATCGGCTTCACTGCCTACCTGACCCTGGTCGGGCGCATGGGGCCGGAGCGGGCAGCCTACTGCACCGTGCTGTTCCCGTTGGTGGCGTTGAATGTGTCGGCGGTGGCCGAGGGGTATCAGTGGACGGCGCCGGCCTTGTGCGGGCTGGTGGCGGTAATGGCGGGGAATGTGCTGGTGTTTCGCAAGCCCAAGGCTAAGGTGGCTGAGGGTATTTTGGTGGCTAAATAGATAATCTGTTGCCTGTACCGGCCTCTTCGCGGGCAAGCCCGCGAAGAGGCCGGTACAGGCAAAGTAAGGCTGTCAGCCCTTCCACACCTGCGGGTTCACCAGGTCGCGCGGCCGCTCACCCAGCAGCGCCGCGCGCAGGTTGTCCATCGCGCGGTTGGCCATGGCCTCACGGGTTTCGGCAGTGGCCGAACCAATGTGCGGCAACGTCAGCGCATTGGGCAGTTTGAAAAGCGGCGAATCGCTCAGTGGCTCCTTCTCGTACACATCCAGGCCAGCCCCACGAATGGTGCCGTTCTGCAACGCTTCGATCAGCGCTGCTTCATCCACCACCGGCCCGCGGGCGATGTTGATCAGGAAGGCACTTGGCTTCATCAGCTTCAGTTCCCGGGCGCTGATCAGCTTGCGGGTGGCGTCGGACAATGGCACCACGATAACGACGAAGTCCGCTTCGGCCAGCAACTGCTCCAGGCTGCGGAACTGTGCGCCCAGCTCTTGCTCAAGCGCGGTTTTGCGGCTGTTGCCCGCGTAGATGACCGGCATGTTGAAGCCGAACCGGCCACGACGGGCAATGGCGGCACCGATGTTGCCCATGCCGACGATACCCAGTGTCTTGCCATGCACATCACTGCCGAAGAGCGCCGGCCCCACGGTGGCCTGCCAGTTGCCGGCCTTGGTCCAGGCATCCAGTTCGGCCGTGCGGCGGGCGCAGCCCATGACCAGGGAGAAGCCCAGGTCGGCGGTGCTTTCGGTGAGTACGTCGGGGGTGTTGGTCAGGGCGATGCCGCGTTCGTTGAAGTAGTCCAGGTCATAGTTGTCGTAGCCGACCGACACGCTGGACACCACCTCCAGCCTGGCCGCGCCTTCAAGCTGCGCACGGCCCAGCTTGCGGCCAACGCCGATCAGGCCGTGGGCCTCAGGCAGGGCTTCGTTGAACTGGGCGTTGATGTCGCCGAGCTTGGGGTTGGGCAAAATCACGTTGAAGTCTTGCTGCAGGCGCTCGGCCATGGCCGGGGTGATACGGCTGAAGGCCAGGACGGTCTTTTTCATCGGGCAACTTCTCTGCAAGGCGGTGGGACGAGGGTGGATTCTTCGCGGGTAAATCGGATCGCCGCACCGCCGCTCCCACAGGTTTTGCACAGGCCTCGTGGGCAGCGCTGTACCTGTGGGAGCGGGCGTGCCCGCGAATGGGCCGACAATGGTTAGCAACCTACCATTGTCCACCCCCGCCATGCAGCAGCTTTTTAATTGGCGATCAGCACCTGATGGGTTTTCAGGTCCGCCTCATGGGCGGCGAGAATCTCCGGCAGCGAGTTGCGCAGGTACTCGACCCACGTCTTGATCTTGGCATCCAGGTACTGCCGCGACGGGTAGATGGCGTACAGGTTCAGTTCCTGCAGGCGGTATTCGGGCAGCACCCGCACCAGACTGCCATCCCGCAGGCCATCGATGGCCGAATAGATCGGCAGCACGCCTACGCCCATGCCGCTGCGGATGGCAGTTTTCATGGCGTCGGCGGTATTGACCATGAACGGCGAGCTGGTGATGTTGACCATCTCCTGGCCTTCCGGGCCGTCGAACAGCCATTTTTCCAGCGGGATCACCGGGCTGACCATGCGCAGGCAGGCATGCTTGAGCAGGTCGGCGGGCTTGTGCGCCACGCCGTGGCGGGCGATGTAGTCGGGCGAGGCGCAGACGATGCTGTAGGTGATGCCCAGGCGCTGCGACACGAACCCCGAGTCGGGCAGTTCGGTGGCCAGCACGATGGACACGTCATAGCCCTCGTCAAGCAGGTCGGGCACGCGGTTGGCCATGGTCAGGTCGAAGGTGACGTCCGGGTGCGATTCACGGTAGCGGGCGATTGCATCGACCACGAAATGCTGGCCGACCCCGGTCATCGAGTGCACCTTCAGCTGCCCGGCCGGGCGGGCATGGGCATCGCTGGCTTCGGCTTCGGCTTCTTCCACATAGGTAAGAATCTGTTCGCAACGCATCAGGTAGCGCTTGCCGGCCTCGGTCAGCGCAATGCGGCGGGTGGTACGGTTGAGCAGCCTTGTTTGCAGATGGGCTTCCAGGTTGGAGACCGCCCGCGACACGTTCGCGGTGGTCGTGTCCAGTTGCGCGGCAGCAGCGGTAAAGCTGCCAAGCTGGGCTACGCAACTGAAAGCACGCATGTTTTGCAGGGTGTCCATGGGTCACTCTCGATGTAGAGGACAAAATTGTGTCACGAAGTAACGCAGAAAAGATGAAAAGTTGCCTTCGACCAAAGGCGGATTATCGCTGTTTTGGTAACAAAGATTCGCAGGAATCTGCGCTTATCGCCAGTGCTGCCGCCCCCTAGAATTGCCCGGCCCCCTTCACCTCTTCCTCGGGAAATCGCAGCTGTGCCGCGTCGCATCATCAGAACGCTCAATGCGTTCAGTGCCTGTGCCCTTGCCCTCACCTTGAGTGGCTGTATCGGAACCTGGGGCATCGCCCCGCAAAGCAAGACGCTGCAAGCCAATACCTTGACCACCGACGCGGCCATACGCGAAGCCGCGACCGACGCCCATTGGCCCGACCAGCAGTGGTGGCACGCCTATGGCGACCCGCAGCTGGATCGCTGGATTACCCTGGCGGTAGCCGGTAGCCCTAGCCTGGCCATGGCCGCGGCGCGTGTGCGCGAGGCCAAGGCCATGGCCGGCGTGGTCGAGTCGGCCGAAAAGCTCCAGGCCAACGGCCAGGCCACCCTCAAGCGCCACAACTGGCCGGAGGACCAGTTCTACGGCCCGGGCGCGCTGTCGGGCGCCAACACCTGGGACAACAACGCCGCCATCGGCTTCAGCTATGCCCTCGACCTCTGGGGCCGTGATCGCAATGCCAGTGAGCAGGCTGTGGACCAGGCGCACATGAGCGTGGCCGAAGCCCGCCAGGCGCAGCTGGAGCTGCAGAACAACGTGGTGCGTGCCTATATCCAGCTGAGCCTGCATTTTGCCCAGCGCGATATCGTCAAGGCCGAACTGGAGCAGCAGGAGCAGATCCTGGCCCTGGCCAAGCGCCGCCTGGATGCCGGCATCGGTACCCATTTCGAAGTCAGCCAGGCCGAAGCGCCGCTGCCGGAAACCCACCGTCAGCTCGACAGCCTGAACGAAGACATTGCCCTGACCCGCAACCAGCTGGCCGCACTGGCCGGCAAGGGCCCGGGGGAGGGCGCGCAATTGCAGCGCCCGGCCCTGGCCTTGGCCGCGCCGTTGCAACTGCCATCGAACCTGCCTGCCGAACTGGTCGGCCAGCGTCCCGATGTGGTTGCCAGCCGCTGGCAGGTGGCTGCCCAGGCGCGAGGTATCGACGTCGCCCACGCCGGCTTTTTCCCCAACGTCGACCTGGTCGGCAGCCTGGGCTTCATGGCTACCGGCGGTGGCCCGCTGGAATTCCTGACCGGGCGCAAGTTCAACTACAACGTCGGGCCGGCCATCAGCTTGCCAATCTTCGACGGCGGCCGCCTGCGCTCGGAACTGGGTGTGGCGTCGGCGGGGTATGACGTGGCTGTGGCCCGTTACAACCAGACCGTGGTGGGGGCACTGAAGAACATCTCCGACCAGTTGATCCGCCGCGAGTCGATGAAAGAACAGTCGCATTTCGCTGCCGAGTCCGTCGCCGCCGCGCAGAAAACCTACGACATCGCCATGGTTGCCTTCCAGCGCGGCCTCACCGACTACCTGAACGTACTCAACGCGCAGACCTTGCTGTTCCGCCAGCAGCAGGTGCAGCAGCAGGTGCAGGCCGCCCGCCTGATTGCCCATGCCGAGCTGGTGACCGCCCTGGGTGGTGGCCTGCAGGCCGGTCAGGATGCGCCGAAAGAGGAACGCCAGGCCGCGCCGAAAACCCCGGCCACCCTGGCCATTTTCGACAAGAAGCCGGATAACGCCGAATGAGCACTTCCAGTTTGCCCGTGCGCTGGCTGCAAAGCCTGGAGTGGCGCCGGGGCTTCTTTGCCTGGGCCCGCACCGACGGCGTGACCTGGGTGTACATCTTCAAGGTGCTGGCCGCCGCGTTCATCACCCTGTGGCTGGCCATGCGCCTGGAGCTGCCGCAACCGCGCACAGCCATGATCACCGTGTTCATCGTCATGCAGCCGCAAAGCGGGCATGTGTTCGCCAAGAGCTTCTACCGGGTGCTCGGCACCCTGGCCGGCTCGGCGATGATGGTGGCGCTGATTGCCATTTTCCCGCAGAACACCGAGCTGTTCCTGCCCAGCCTGGCCTTGTGGGTGGGGCTGTGTTCGGCAGGCGCCATGCGCTATCGCACCTTCCGTGCCTATGGCTTTGTGCTGGCCGGCTACACGGCCGCGATGATCGGCCTGCCGGTGCTTCAGCACCCCGACCAGGCCTTCATGGCGGCGGTATGGCGGGTGCTGGAGATTGCCCTGGGCATTCTGGTGTCGACCTTCGTCAGCGCCGCCATCCTGCCGCAGTCGGCCAGTGCCGCCATGCGCAACGCCTTGTACCAGCGCTTTGGCGTTTTTGCCGGGGTAGTGGTCGAGGCGCTGCGTGGCGATAGCCAGAAGGACCGTTTCGAGAGCAGCAACGTGCGCTTCGTTGCCGAGGCCGTGGGCCTTGAGAGCCTGCGCAACGTCACCGCCTTCGAAGACCCGCACATGCGCCGTCGCAGTGGCCGGCTGGTACGGATGAACAGCGAGTTCATGGCCATTACCACGCGCTTCAACGCCCTGCACCGTTTGCTGGAGCGCCTGCGCGCCCGTGGCCCGCTGCAGATCGTCAGCGCCATCGAGCCAGGCCTGAACACCTTGGTGGAGCTGCTGCAGCCTTACGTGGGCCGGGCGTTGACCGACGCCGATGCACTGCGCCTGACCCTGGAACTGGCTGCCTACAAAGAGGGGCTGCAAGCCCAGGTGCGGGGCCTGCGCGCCGAGTACCTGGCGACCGACCCCAGCGAATCCGACCTCCTCGATTTCCACACCGCCTTCGAACTGCTGTACCGCTTCGTCGACGAGATGTTCAGCTACGCCCAAACCCACGCCTCGCTGGCCGCGCACAAACACGAGCGCGAACAGTGGGACGAGCCCTACGTGGCGCAGACCAGCTGGCTGGTGTCGCTGGCCGCCGGTGTACGCGCCTCGGCGGTGCTGTTGCTGCTGGGCAGCTACTGGCTGCTCAGCGACTGGCCCAGCGGCGCCATGATGACCCTCATCGCCACGGTTACCGTGGGCCTTTCGGCGGCGTCACCCAACCCCAAGCGCATGTCGTTCCAGATGGCCTGCGGCACAGCCATCGGCGCCTTTGTCGGCTTCTTCGAAACCTTCTTCGTGTTCCCCTGGATCGACGGTTTCCCGCTGCTGTGCATGGTGCTGGCGCCGGTGTTCGTGCTGGGCGCGTTCCTTTCGTCGCGCCCTGCCTATGCCGGTTACGGCATCGGCCTGCTGGTGTTCTTCGCGATTGGCTCGGTGCCGAACAACCTGACGGTGTATGACCCGTACACCTTCATCAACGACTACATCGGCATGGTCATCGGCATGTTCGTTTGTGCCGCCGCCGGGGCGATCATCCTGCCGCCCAACAGCCGCTGGTTGTGGAACCGCCTGGAGCAGGAGCTGCGCGAGCAGGTGCTGTTCGCCATCAGTGGCCGCCTGCGCGGTATCGGTACGGCCTTCGAAAGCCGTACCCGCGACCTGCTGCACCAGGCCTATGGCCTGGCGGCTGGCAAGCCGCAGGTGCAGAGCCAACTGATGGGCTGGATGTTCACCGTGCTGGAAATCGGCCACGCCGTGATCGAGCTGCGCAAGGAACAAGCTCGCGCACCGGTGCACCCGGCCTACGCCGAGTCGCAGCCGTGGCGCCAGGCCATCCGCGTCATGGGCCGTGCCCTGACACGTTTGTTCTTGCAGCCAAATGCCAGCAACCACGAACGCGCCCTGGTCGCCGTGGACCATGCCATTGCCAGGGTGCAGGCCACCGACGAACCGTTCGCCCGTCATTTCGACACCTCGGTACTGCGCCGCGCGCAGAGCTACCTGCACTTCATCCGTTCCTCCTTGCTCGACCCACAGTCGCCACTGGCACCGGCGAAAGGATTGCACCATGCCCCGTGAGATCGCCTTTCATGGCGTTTACATGCCCACCATGACCTTGATGTTCCTGTTCGCCCTGGGCCTGGCCTGGGGCCTGGACCGGTTCATTGCCAGCCATGATGGCTACCGCTTCTTCTGGCACCCGGCGCTGTTGCGCCTGAGCCTGTTCGTCTGCCTGTTCGGCGCCATGGCGCTTACTGTCTACTGGTGAGAATCCTTCGATGAAAAAGTTCTTCAGCCTGATCGCCACCCTGCTGGTGCTGGTCGCTGCCGTGGCCATCGGTCGCCAGTTGTGGCTGCACTACATGACCACGCCGTGGACCCGCGACGGCCGCGTACGCGCCGACATCATCAACGTCGCTGCCGATGTGCCAGGCTACGTGGTGGACGTACCGGTCAAGGACAACCAGCGGGTGAAGAAGGGCGACCTGCTGATCCAGATCGACCCCGAGCACTACCAGTTGGCGGTCGACCAGGCCAAGGCCATGGTGGCGTCACGCAAGGCCACCTGGGAAATGCGCAAGGTCAACGCCAAGCGCCGTGCCGACATGGACAACCTGGTGATCTCCAAGGAAAACCGTGACGACGCCAGCAACATCGCCAACTCCGCCCAGGCAGACTACCAGCAAGCCCTTGCCGAACTGGCGGCAGCCGAGCTGAACCTCAAGCGCACGCATATCGTCGCCACAGTGGATGGCTACGTGACCAACCTGAATATCCACAAGGGCGACTACGCGCGCACCGGTGAGGCGGTGATGGCGGTGGTCGACGAAAATTCGTTCTGGGTGTACGGGTTCTTCGAGGAGACCAAGCTGCCGCACGTGAAGGTGGGTGACCAGGCCGAGTTGCAGATGATGAGCGGCGAGCGCATCAAGGGGCATGTGGAGAGCATTGCCCGCGGCATCTATGACCGCGACAACCCACAAAGCCGCGAGCTGATCGCCGATGTGAACCCCACCTTCAACTGGGTGCGCCTGGCACAGCGGGTGCCGGTGCGTATTCACATCGATGACGTGCCGGAAGGGTTTTTGCTGGCGGCGGGGACGACGTGTACGGTGGTGGTGAAGCCGAGTTCGCCTTGAGAGATGTGTTGCCCGTAAGGTGGCACATGTCCCGATTCATACACTCGTCGCCCCCACCAACACAGGTACCTGGACCTGATCGATCACCTTCGAGCTGATCGACGGGTCGAGCAACCGCCCCAACCGTGTCAGGTGACGGTGGCCCATGATGATCAGCTCGCAGTTCAATTCCTGCGCCTTGGCCACAATCACATCAACGGGCTGGCCGGCCACCATGCACCCCTGGCAGGTGAAGCCGGCTTGCTGCAGCTCGCGCACGGCCGCGGCTACGGCGTGGTCGGCATGCTGCTGTTCCTCGCAGGCGGCGGGGTATTCTTCCAGTTCCTCGGCGGTGTAGGGCGCAGGTTGCTCATGCACGGCGAAGGTGGAATCGATGGCCAGCAGCACGTGCAGTTCGTGTTCACCGGGGCGGCAGTAGCGGCGGGCGAGGGTGAGCAGGGCGCTGGAAGCAGGGGAGGCGTCGATGGCGATCAGGACGGGGCTGGGCATGGGGATCCTTGGCTGAGGCTGAGTAATGTGCTTGCAGGTCGGGCCCTTTCGAGGGGCAAGCCCGCTCCCACAGGACTCCCAAAATGCCCAAACGCTGTGGAGTAACTGTGGGAGCGGGCTTGCCCCGCGAAAGGGCCCGACCTGCCCATCACCCATTTATGGCCAAACGTGCCCAGTGAATAAATGCCCCACCACGCAAGAGCGCATTGCGTCTGATGCAATCCACCAACCTGCTACCATCGCGTTTCCCACAGCTGTAATGGAAAACGGCCATGCAACTCCCGGACATGAACCTGCTCGTCGCCCTCGATGCCCTGCTCGACGAAGGCAGCGTCGTGGGCGCAGCGCAGCGCATGAACCTGAGCCCGGCCGCCATGAGCCGCACCTTGGGGCGCATTCGCGATGCCCTGGGTGACCCCATCCTGGTGCGCGCCGGCCGTGGCCTGGTGCCGACGCCGCGGGCGCTGGCCTTGCGCGAGCAGGTGCATGGGCTGGTAGAGCAGGCCGGGCAGGTGTTTCGCAGCCGTGACGATGTCGACCTGGTTAACCTGGACCGTGCCTTCAACATCCGCACCAATGATCTGTTCATTGCCCTGTACGGCGCTCAGCTGCTGCGCATGATGCTGGCCCAGGCGCCGCGTACGGTGTTGCGGTTCGTCCCGGAGGGCAGTGGTGACGATGATGCGGTGCTGCGCAACGGGCATATCGACCTGATCATCAGCTCGGCCATTGAGCTGGGGCCGGAAATCAAGGTGCAGAGCCTGTTCAACACCTACTTCGTGGGCCTGGCGCGGGAGGGGCACCCGATCTTCGACGCCCCGATCACCCCTGAGCGATTTGCCGCCTACCCGCAGATCAGCGTGTCCCGACGCGGCCGGGCCAATGGACCCATTGATGTGGCGTTGGCCAATCACAAGGTGGAACGTCGAGTGGCCCTGATCACCACCAGTTTCCATTCGGCGATGTTCTCGCTGCCGGATTCGGACCTGATCCTGCCGATACCCGCCAATATCCTCAACAGCGTGCAGCGGTTGAAGTTGCCATTGCGCTCGTTCGAGATCCCGGTGCCGTTGGAGAAGGTCAATGTGATGCAGGCGTGGCACCCGCGCTTTGACAACGACCCCGCGCACCGTTGGTTGCGCCAGACGTTGAAAGCGTGTGGCCGCATAGACCCGTGATTTCGGCATCGATTGCGTCTGACGCAATATACAACTATCAACAAGTCAGTTTTCGTCAGCATTCGACCTTCTTAAACTTGCCCCAGCCCTGAAATTGTTGCTGGAGATGTATTCCCATGAGTTCCCTGACCGCGCCCTCTGCGGCGCTGGCCGCCGCCCCCGCGCCGGCCGCACCTGCGCAGACGGCGTTTGGCCTGCAGGTGGTGGTCGGGCTGTTCGGTGTGTTGCTGGCCGTGCTGTGTGCAGGCCTGAACGAGTCGGTCACCAAGATTTCCCTCGCCGATATCCGCGGTGCCATGGGCATCGGTGCCGACGAAGGCGCCTGGTTGCTGGCGGTGTACAGCGCCGCCTCGGTCTCGGCCATGGCCTTTGCGCCCTGGCTGGCCACCACCTTCTCGCTGCGGCGCTTCACCATGAGCGCAATCGCCCTGTTCGCCGTGCTCGGCCTGTTGCAACCGTTCGCCCCCAACCTGCACAGCCTGATGCTGCTGCGTGTGCTGCAGGGCTTTGCCTCGGGAGCCCTGCCGCCGATGCTGATGAGCGTGGCCCTGCGCTTTTTGCCACCAGGTATCAAGGTCTATGGCCTGGCCTGCTACGCCCTGACTGCCACCTTCGGCCCCAACCTCGGCACACCACTGGCGGGGCTGTGGACCGAATATGTCGGTTGGCAATGGGCGTTCTGGCAGATCATCCTGCCCTCGCTGCTGGCCATCGTTTGCGTCGGCTGGGGCCTGCCACAGGACCCGCTGCGCCTGGAGCGTTTCAAGCAGTTCGACTGGCGTGGCGTGCTGCTTGGCCTGCCGGCCATCAGCTGCATCGTGCTGGGCCTGTCGCTGGGCGACCGCTGGGGCTGGTTCGATTCGCCGCTGATCTGCTGGCTGCTGGGCGGTGGCCTGCTGTTGCTGGTGCTGTTCATGTACAACGAGTGGTCCGAGCCGTTGCCGTTCTTCCAGTTGCGCATGCTGCAGCGGCGCAACCTGAGTTTTGCATTGGTGACCTTGGCCGGTGTGCTGATCGTGCTGTCGGGTGTGGGCAGCATCCCCTCTGCCTACCTGGCGCAGATCCAAGGCTACCGCCCGGCGCAGACCAGCCCGTTGATGATGCTGGTGGCCATGCCGCAGTTGATCGCCCTGCCGCTGACGGCGGCGCTGTGCAACATCCGCGCGGTGGACTGCCGCTGGGTGCTGGGTATTGGCCTGGCGATGCTGGCGGTGTCCTGTGTCGGCAGCAGCCTGCTGACCAGCGAGTGGATCCGTGGCGACTTCTACCCGTTCTACCTGTTGCAGGTGTTCGGCCAGCCGATGGCGGTGCTGCCGCTGCTGATGCTGTCCACCAACGGCATGACGCCGCAGGAAGGCCCGTTCGCCTCCAGCTGGTTCAACACCGTGAAAGGCCTGGCCGCCGTGATCGCCGGTGGCCTGCTGGATGCCGTTGGCACCCTGCGCCGGCACTTTCATTCCAACCACCTGGTGGACAGCCTGGGCAACGCCCCGCTGGTCGACGACAGCGCTGCGGGCTTGGCCAGGCGCATCCACGACCAGGCGCTGGTACTGACCTCGGCTGACCTGTACCTGGTCCTGGCCTGCATTGCCGTGGCGCTGATCTGCCTGATTCCTTTCGTGCCTACCCGGGTTTATCCGCCGCGTGCGGTGGCCTGACCCCTGGATGAATTCGAGAACCGCTGAAATGACCAACAACCGCAAAACCCTGTTCATCGGCTCGGTGCTGGCCGTGGCTGTCCTGGCTGGCATCGTCGGCCCCTGGATATTTGGCAGCGACCACCGGCAGAGCACCAACGACGCCTACGTGATTGCCGACTACACCGTGGTCGCGCCAAAGGTGGCCGGCTTTATCAAAGAAGTGCTGGTGGAGGACAACCAGCAGGTCAAGGCCGGCCAGTTGCTGGCGACCATCGACGCCCGTGATTACCAGGCCGCCCTGGATGCCGCGCAGGCGCAGTTGCTGGTGGCCCAGGCGCAAAGCGCCGATGCCCGCGCCACCCTTGAGCGCCAGGCATCGTTGATTGCCCAGGCCGAGGCTGCTGTCAAAGCCGCCCAGGCCGAAGCGGCGTTCGCCGACCATGAGGTCAACCGCTACAGCCGCCTGGCCGAGCAGGGCGCCGGTACCGTGCAGAACGCCCAGCAGGCGCGCAGCGGCGTCGACCAGGCCCGTGCGCGCCTGGCCAATGCTCAGGCGGCGTTAGTGGCAGCGCGCAAGCAGGTGGATATTCTGACCGCCCAGGTGGCCAGCGCCGATGGCCAGCTGAAACGGGCCGAAGCGGGCGTGGAAAAGGCCCAGCTCGACCTGTCCTACACACGCATTACTGCGCCGGTGGACGGCATGGTCGGCGAGCGCGCACTGCGCATAGGCGCCTACGTCAACCCGGGTGCCCGCCTGCTGTCGGTGGTGCCGTTGCAGCAGGCCTATGTGGTCGGCAACTTCCAGGAAACCCAGCTGACCCACGTGCAGCCTGGCCAGCCGGTGAGCATCAGCGTCGACACCTTCTCCGGCGAAAAGCTGCAAGGGCATGTGGAAAGCATCGCCCCGGCTACCGGCGTCACCTTCGCCGCCGTCAAACCGGACAACGCCACCGGCAACTTCACCAAGGTGGTGCAGCGCATTCCGGTGAAGATCGTATTCGATGATGGCCAGCCACTGCTCACCCGCCTGCGTGTGGGCATGTCGGTGGAAGCGACCATCGATACCCGTGGCGACAAGCTGGACGGCAAAGAGGTAAGCGCACGATGAAACCGGCATTACGCTTGAGCCCGGTACTGCTGGCCGTGTTGCTGGCGGGCTGCACCATGGGCCCGGACTTCCTGCGCCCTGACAGCCAGGCACCGCAGCAGTGGGCGCCGCTGCAAGGCGAGGCGGCGGCCAGCCAGCCGCAGGCCCAACCGCTGGAACTGCGTTGGTGGGAAACCTTCCATGACGCACAGCTCAGTGCCTTGATCCAGCGCGTTGCCGAGCGCAACCTCGACCTGCAGATGGCCAGCGCCCGCTTGCTGCAAAGCCGCGCCCTGCGCAGTAGCGTGGCTGCCGATGAAGTGCCGTCGGTGGATGCAAGCGCCGGCTACAGCCGCGCCCGCAACAGCGCCGAAGGCCTGAGCGATCCGTCTGGCAAGGCAGGCAAAGCGGCGTACAACCTTTGGCAAGGCGACCTGGTGGCCGGTTGGGAGCTGGACCTGTGGGGCCGCGTGCGGCGCCAGGTCGAGGCTGCCGATGCTACTGTCGAAGTGGCCGAGAACGACCGCCGCGGGGTGCTGCTGGCCTTGCTCTCGGAAACCGCCGGCAATTACATCCAGCTGCGCGCCGTGCAGCACACCCTCGATGTGACGCAGGACAACCTCAAGGTTGCCCGGCACAGCCTGAAGCTGTCCGAAAACCGCCAGGCCGAAGGCGTTGCCACGCGCCTGGATGTGGCCCAGGCCAGCGCCCAGGTTGCTTCGATCGAGTCGCGATTGCCAAGCCTGGAAGCCCGGCGTGATGACCTGATCAACGCGCTCAGCCTGCTTGCTGCCGAACCGCCGCGCAGCTTGCAGGCCGAATTGCTGCAGGGCGGCGAGCTGCCCGCGCCGCAGCAGCAGTTTGCCATCGGCTTGCCCTCCGAACTGGCCGAGCGCCGTCCGGACATCCGCCAGGCCGAAGCCCGCCTGCATGCCGCCACCGCCAGCATTGGCGTGGCCAAGGCGGATTTCTACCCGAGCATCCGGCTGTCGGGCAGTGTCGGCTTCCAGGCCATGCAACTGTCGGATTTCGGCGGCTGGGATTCGCGCCGCTTTGCCTTCGGGCCGCAGCTGTCGCTGCCGATTTTCGAGGGCGGCCGGCTCACTGGCACCCTGGAGCTGCGCGAGGCGCAGCAGCAGGAAGCGGCGCTGAACTACCGCAAGGTGGTGCTGGGGGCATGGCATGAGATTGACGATGTACTTCGCCTGTACAACGCCAGCCAATTGCGCCGTGACCACCTGGCCGAGGCCGTGCGACAGAACCGCATCGCCCTGGAAACTGCCCAGCGCCAGTATGTGGAAGGGGCGGTGGACTTTCTCAATGTGCTGACGGTGCAGGGTGCATTGCTGGCCAGCGAGGAGCAGTGGATCGACAGCTCGGCGGCGGTGTCCCAGGCGTTGGTGGGGCTGTACAAGGCCTTGGGGGGTGGCTGGCAGGCGTTTGATGAGCAGCCCGCGAAGAAAGCGTAAAGGCAGGGCCGGTACAGGTAGCCGAGATCTCAGAGCGGGCGCAGCAGGCCAAAGCGCTTGCGCAGCGCCCAATCCAGCAACCGCCGTGGCAGCAACCTCGCCATCAGCGGCAACGCCATACTGCCATTCCCCAACCGCACCACCCCCGGTACCGGCGACTTGCCGACTGCCGCCAACACACCCTGGGCAAACACCGCCGCCGAAGTCGGCTTGTCCTGCGAAGCCCGCGCCCGCGCCTGGACATGCTCACGCAACGGCCACCATGGTGAGTCCGCCGCCAGTACCTGCTCGGCCTGGCGCTGGGCATTGTTGGCGAACTGCGTGTCAATCGCCCCCGGCTGCACTTCCATCACCTGCACACCGAACGGCGCCAGTTCCAGGCGCAAGGCATCGCTCAGCGCATGCACGGCCGCTTTCGAGGCGCAGTAGGCACCGGCGAATGGCGTGACCAGCACACCGGAAACGCTGCCGATGTTCACCACCGTGG
Source organism: Pseudomonas sp. NMI542_15 (assembly GCF_021283425.1). Taxonomy (NCBI): domain Bacteria; kingdom Pseudomonadati; phylum Pseudomonadota; class Gammaproteobacteria; order Pseudomonadales; family Pseudomonadaceae; genus Pseudomonas; species Pseudomonas sp. NMI542_15. The sequence continues at coordinate 118,342 of NZ_JAJSRO010000017.1, forward strand.
CGCGTGAGCGGCGCAGCAGCGGGAACAGCGCGCGGGTCACGCCGACCACGGCAAACACGTTGGTTTCGAACTGTTGGCGCAGGGCATCCACACCACCGTCCAGCAACGGGCCCATGGCGCCGTAGCCGGCGTTGTTGATCAGGATATCCAGGGTTTCGAGTTCTTCGGCCAGGCGGGCGAGGGCCTCACTGTCGTTCACATCCAGTTGCCGGGCGGTGAAGCCGGCGGCGTTCAGCACTTCAACATCCTCTGCCTTGCGAGCAGTGGCCCAGACGTGGTGGCCAGCATCGCGAAAGGCGTCGGCGAGGGCGCGGCCGATGCCGCTGGAACAACCGGTGATCAGGACGGTGGGCATGGGAGTAGCCTTCGATTAATTGGCGAATGTACCTTGCAGGTGCTCGGCGCGAAACTCCAGGGTCTGTGGCCGGTAACCGGCGCGCAGGGGGGGCAGCGGCAGGCAGTCCTTCCACTCGGCCCCCGGCTGCAAATCACCCGGCCCTCGGTAGCGCGGGGCGTTGTAGGTGCTTTCGGCCAGGTTCACCGTGTCGCCCGGTGCATACGCCGCCACTCGCCAGCGCAGTTCGGTCAGCGGGGCCTTGTTGCCGTTTTTCATGTGTACCTGCAACGCGCGGTCAGCCGGGCATTGTTCGGGGGCATAGGCAAGGCGCAGGTCCAGGCGGGCCAGTTGCGAGGCTTCGCGGGTTTCCTGCCAGGCAACGAACAAGGCTACCAGGCCCAGGCCACATATGGCGGCCAAGGAGATCGGTAGGGCCTTGGCCGGGTAGCGCAGCAGCAGCACCAGCCAGGTGAGGATGAGGAAGGCGCCGATGATCATGGGGCTTGCAGACCTAGGTTGCGCGGGGTCTGACCATCGTAGCCTGAAATGGGGGAGGGCTCAAAAACGCGAGCCCGCCCCCAGCCCTTGTGGGAGCGGGCTTGTCCCGCGAAAGGGCCGCAAAGCGGCCCCAAGGTTCACTTACTGCGCGATGGTCTTGACCGATATCCCACGCTCGACCAGCGTGGAAGTGCGCCCATACACATCCTCGAAACGCTCGATATCATCCTCGCCCAGATAGCTGCCGGACTGCACTTCGATGATTTCCAGCGGGATCTTGCCCGGATTGCGCAGGCGGTGGACCGAAGCGATCGGGATGTAGGTCGACTGGTTCTCGGTCAGCAGGAACACGTTCTCGTCACAGGTGACCTCGGCAGTACCAGACACCACAATCCAGTGCTCGGCACGGTGGTGGTGCATCTGCAGCGACAGGCTGGCACCCGGCTTGACGGTGATGTGCTTGACCTGGAAGCGGCCGCCCATGTCCACCGAGTCGTACGAGCCCCACGGGCGATACACTTCCAGATGGTTCTGGGTTTCAGTACGGCCCTGCTCGTCGAGGGTCTTGACCATCTGCTTGACGCCCTGGACCTTGTCCTTGTGGGCAATCATCATGGCGTCCTTGGTCTCGACCACCACGATGTTCTCCAGGCCGATCACCGACACCAGCTTGCCGTTGCCGTGGATCATGCAGTTGCGGCTGTCCTGCACCACCACGTCGCCCTTGGTGACGTTGCCGTTGTCGTCCTTCTCGTGCACGTCCCACAGCGACGACCAGCAGCCCACGTCGCTCCAGCCGGCCGACATCGGCACCACGCAGGCGCGCTGGGTCTTTTCCATCACCGCGTAGTCGATGGAGTTGTCCGGGCAGCAGGCGAAGGTCGCTTCATCGATGCTGAGTACATCGTCCTCTTCCTCGCTGCGCTCCAGGGCCAGCACGCAGGTGTCGTAGATGTCGGCGTCGTGCTTTTTCAGCTCTTCGAGGAAGCGGCTGGCGCGGAACAGGAACATGCCACTGTTCCAGAAGTAGCCACCGGCCTGGACGAACTCGGCGGCACGTTTTTCGTCGGGTTTTTCCACGAACTGGGCCACGCGCGCCACGCCCTCGGGCAGCAGCGCGTCCTGGCTGGAGCGGATGTAGCCGTAGCCGGTTTCCGGCTTGGTCGCCGGTACGCCGAACAGCACCATTTCGCCACGCTCGGCGGCAACGGTGGCCAAGGCCAGGGCGCGCTGCAGGGCCTTCTGGTCGTCGATCACGTGGTCGGCGGGCAGCACCAGCATCAGATCGTCGCGGCCTTCGTTGACCAGTTTCATGGCGGCCATGGTCACGGCCGGCGCGGTGTTGCGGCCAAACGGCTCCATCAGGATGCCCTGGGTTTCCAGCTTCAGCGCAGCGAGCTGCTCCTGGACGATGAATTTGTGGTCCTTGTTGCAGACCACGATCGGCGTGTCCATGCCTTCGAACGCCAGGCGCTCGAGGGTTTGCTGGAACAGGGTGTGTTCGCCGGTCAGGGCCAGGAACTGCTTGGGGAACTGCTTGCGCGACAGTGGCCACAGACGCGAACCGCTACCACCAGAAAGAATTACCGGGATCATCATGTTTCTCCAATAGTCGTTAAAGGCAGGGGATCAGTTGCTAGCCACGGGGCGAGTTACCCACACCGGCGACAAAGCGTTGCCGGAACCGGTTACGTACAGCACGGCGGCTTCGCCGCGCTCCAGGGCGACGGGTTTCACGTCACCCACTTTCTTGTCGCCCTGGTACAGCGCCAGGTTGACCTTGACCGGGTTGATTTCGCGTTCGCCACGGCCGTTGGCGGCCACCGGCTTGACCACTTCGGTCTTGCCGTCGGCGGTTTTCAGGGTCAGCTGCTGGTCGCTCAGGTTCTGCACGCGCACCAGGGCTTTCTGCTTGTTCTTGAACGGTGGTTCTTCGATCAGCTGCGGGTTGCCGGTGCCGCTGTTGACCAGGGTGTAGTACTTGTCCGAGGCCAGCTTCACCGGCACGCTCTTGCCGCCGACCTGGGCGGTGTAGTCGCCGCCTGGCAGGAAGCTGAAGTCGCTGCTGGCCTGGGCGCCAACCTGCTTGATCTGGGTGTTGCCGACCGACGCGGCAGCCGGTGCGCTGGCTGCGTTGTACAGGCGCACAAAGGTCGAGCCTTTCGGTGCGCTAGGGCCATACAGCGCAGCATCGGCACCGGCGAAGGCCTGCATCGAAGCAAGGGAAAGGCCGGCCGCGAGGGTGAGGGCTTTGGCAATGGAAGTCTTGGTAGTCATGTGCATTTCCTCTCTATCGTTCAGTGGTTCGTCCGGGTGGACGACAAGGCCAGGTTTTCTTCGGATTTACGGGCGTTTTTCAGCTGCGCGATCCACTGCGGATCGAAGCTGCTGAGGTCGTTTTTCATGGGTAGATAACGTTCGGGGAATTCCCACACCACCACTTGCGGTGCGGCGTTTTTAAAGGCATCGCTTTGCAGGTACTTGAGCATCGGCAGCAATGGGCCGTGGCCGTCTTCGGCGTAGTTGGCGACGTCGCTGCGCAGCGCCTGCTGCAGCGCGCCAAGGAAGTTCCAGTGCGGGTTGGCGCTGTAGCTGGTCCCCACCAGCGCGACGGGGATCTCGTTGTTGGCGAACAGCGCGTCATCGCCTTCAGCAGCGGCTTGCGCCGGGCGGGTGCTGCGTTGTTGCAGGTTGTCCGGGGCCGGCAGCAGGTTGCTGAACAGCGGGTCCAGTGGCAGGAAGTTGGTCAGGTCGCCTTTGTAGGGCGCCGTGCTGCCGGCTTCGGTGACGAAGGTTTGCGGGTCACCGTTGAGCAGGTTCTGCCGGCTTACAGCCTCGGCCAGCGCCTGGGCGACGACTTCGGCGCCCATCGGTGTCCAGTGGGTGTCGGTGCGCAGGAATACCTGACCACGCGCCTTGGCTTGTTCCATGGCCGCTTGCAGGTCCGGGGCGAACACGTTGGCCTGGCGCACCTGGGCATGGAACTGGTTGTACAGGTCATCGTGCAGGCTGGCCGGCTGCTCCTTGCCCAGGTATTCCGAATAGACGCGCGCCTTGGCCGGGATGATCGCCAGCACCAACTGGCTACCGTGCTGCTGCAAGGTGTCGCGCACGCCACGGATCAGCGCCAGGTTTTCCTGCATCAGTTGTTCGGCGCCAGCCGTGGGCTTGAACTCTTCGTCGCTGAACAGCCACTGGTCGCGGCCCAGCACCACACCGGGGCGGCCCTCGTTGAACAGCTTGAAGTCCATGGCCGCCCAAAGGTTGGTGCCCAGGCGTTTGATCGGGAACTCGGCGTCGTAGTGGGTCTCGGCGGCCTTGGCCAGCTTGCCGTTGAGCAGGGTCATCTGCTCGGTGCGCTGAAAGCTTTGCAGGCCACCGGTGGACCACACGCCCATGCCCACCAGCAAACCGAGGAACGACAGGGAGTAAGTAATGCGTAATGTGCGGTTCATGTCATCGGCCTCAGAACTGGAAGTACAGGAACGGCGAGTAGCTTTGCGCCGAAAGCTTGAGGATCGAGGCCACGAACAGCAGCAGCACCAGGGCGCGGGTCATCACCCGGGTCCAGTCCAGGCCGATGGAGCCGTCGTTGTTGACCTGCACCGGAGTGGCCTGGGGCGTCGGCTTGGCATTGCGGTAGAAATCACGCAGGCCGAAGAACGCCAGGGAGATGTAGGCGACGATCAGGGTGGCCACTTGCAGGCCGGTCAGCTGGGCGCTGTTGAGCTCCGACAGCTGCCAGTCGCCAAAGCTGAACATGGCACCGTACATGCGGGCGGCCACATGCAGGTTCTCGGCGCGGAAGATCACCCAGCCCACCACCACCAGCAGGAAGGTGAAGGCCCACTTCACCGGGTTGAAGCGCTGCGGGTTGGTGTCGATGCCCAGCGCGCGTTCGATGGCCAGCCACATGCCGTGCCAGGCGCCCCAGATGATGTAGGTGAAGTTGGCGCCGTGCCACAGGCCGCCCAGCAGCATGGTCAGGAACAGGTTGCGGTAGGTGTTGAAGGTGCCTTTGCGGTTACCGCCCAAGGTGATGTACAGGTAGTCGCGCAGCCAGGTCGACAGGCTGATGTGCCAGCGCCGCCAGAACTCGGTAATCGACTGGCTGATGTACGGCTGCTTGAAATTCTCCATGAAGCGGAAGCCCATCATCAGGCCCAGGCCGATGGCCATGTCGCTGTAGCCGCTGAAGTCAAAGTACAGCTGCGCGGTGTAGGCCAGCGCGCCCAGCCAGGCATCACCCGTGGTCGGGTTTTGCAGGGCAAAGCAGTGGTCGGCCACCACCGCCAAGGTGTCGGCGATGAACACTTTCTTGATGAAACCCTGCATGAAGCGGGTGCAGCCTTCGGAGAACTTGTCCAGGGTGTGGGTGCGGTTGTTGAACTGGTCGACCAGGTCTTTGAAGCGCAACACGGGGCCGGCAATCAGGTGCGGGAAAATGGCCACGAACGCCGCGAAGTCGATCAGGTTGCGGGTAGCCGGGGTGTCGCCGCGGTATACGTCGATGATGTAGCTGATCGACTCGAAGATATAGAACGAGATACCGATCGGCAGCAGCACGTGGGTGAGGATGAACGGCTCCAGGCCGAACGAGGTCATGATCGCGTTCAGGCTGTCGACGCCGAAGTTGGCGTACTTGAAGTAGCCGAGGATGGCCAGGTCGACGCCCACGCCCAGCAGCAGCCAGCGCTGCGCCGGTTTGGTTCGCACGCCGGCGGCACCCACTTTGAGGCCGATCCAGTAGTTCCACAGGGTGACCCCGGCGAACAGTGCCAGGAAGTCCACCCGCCACCAGGCATAGAAGATGTAGCTGGCAATCAGCAGCAGCAGGTTGCGATAGCGTTGCCCGCTCAAGTAGTACAGGCCGAGGAAGATCGGCAAGAACAGGAACAGGAACACGTTGGACGAGAAGACCATCCCGGTTCTCCTAATTTGTTCACAGCATCCAGGGCAAAGCGCCCCCCAAACCCCCCAGTGCAAGACTGGAAGGCAACTTAGATCCCTGTGGGAGCGGGCAAGCAGCCCGCGAACAAGGGCAAAGCCCTTGCCATGCACCGCGGTGGCTTCTTCGCGGGCATGCCCGCTCCCACAGGTGCCGCCCCCACAATGGGGCTCAATTCATTTTTTGCTCTCTGCGTTCGGGTCGTAGACCCGGGTCAGGTCGCCGCCCAGCCGGAAGCTGTTGAACGGCTGCATGTGCTGCTTGCGATCAAGCGTGTCGCCGACACAGTGATAAAGCGCACACCACGGCTCGAGCCAGGCGTACTTGCCGTCGACCTTGAGGTCGGTCATGTCCTGTTTTTCACCCGCGCGGGCCTTGAAGTGGCTGGGGTCGCGTGCACCGGCCAGTACCCCTTCGCCCAGGCGCTGCAGGGCGAAGTTGTTCTCGCTGCGCAGGTCGACGTTATTGGCCTGGGCGAAGCTGGCAATCATCGCCAGCGGCGGCAGGGCGTAGTTGTGGTAGGCCAGCGCACGCTGCTTGCGCTTGATTTCGTTGGGCAGGAAGCCCTGGTCATCCACCTGGTTGGCGCCTACCTTGTATTCCTTCACGGCCCAGTCGAACAGGTCGCGACGGTCGGTGGCGACAGCGGTCGCCATGACTGACCAGGCTGCCCAGTAGCTGTGGTTGTTGATCTTCTCCAGCGGCAGGTCGCTCCAGTCGCGCACGGTCTGCTCGGCCAGGCGGGCGAACCATTTTTCGATCAGCTCGGCCTCGGCGCGGTGCGCGGCCAATGGCTGCGAGTTGGAGAACTTCAGGCGCAGCCACGAACCGCTCATGCTGCCCAGCGCCCATTTGCGCATCGACTTGCCGGTGTGGTTGTAGTCGGTGGACATCAACGCATCGGCGCGCGCCCAGGTGCCCAGCCACGTCAGGGTGCAGTCGAGCTGCGCCGGGCGGCCGTCGCGCATGTACTGGCCAACCATCTTGCTCACGCCTTTCTCAAGGGTGGTGATGTCTTCGGTCGACTTGCGAAAGGCCTTTTCCGAGGCTGCGTTGAGCGTTGCCCGTGCCTTGTCCGAGCCTTCGTACTTGCTACGGAACTGCAGCGCACCGGTATAGGGCTTGGGCGCCGCTTCACAGCGGAAGTTACCATCGCTGGTCTTGAGTTTTTCGATCCCTTCGTAGTAACCCTGTGGGGGTACCAGCGCGGCGTGCGCGGCACCGCCAAACAGGGCCAAGGCGAGCAGGGCGGGGCTGGAAATTCGCTTGAGCATGGTCATGGGTCGCCTCACTGGCCGGCTTGCGCGGTTTGCGCAGGCACGGCGAAGTTGTTGCGTTTGCAGAGCTTGGCCTCGACCTTCTGGGTGCCGCTTTCCGGCCCCTGTACTTCGAACGCCAACAGGCTTTGGCTGGCCCAGTCTTCGTCTTCGCGCATCTGGAAGACAAAGCGGCCGTCGGTGTCGGAGGTTTCCGGTTTCTCCAGCTTGATGTCCTCGTGGCGGCCGTTGAGGTACCAGAGGGTGGCCTGCAGCACCTTCACCGACGGGTCTTCGAACTTGACGTCCATCTGCAGGTTGCGGTTGATCAGGTCTTTGATCACGCCGCCCTTGCCGTTGACCATCAGCTCGTTCTTGCCGGGCTTGAGGGTGGTGCTGGCGCTCATCAGGGCCGGGCGGTCGTCGCAGCCGTCATCGAGCAGGCCCAGGATTTGCCGCCAGATGGTTTCCTGGTCCAGGCGGTACAGCGGGGAGAATTCCCAGACCAGGATCTTCGGCGGGTTCTTCTGGAATTCCTCACTGCCCAGGTACTGGATCATCGAGCCTTCCAGGCCACCGCCAGGGAAGGCGACATTGAGCACGTCGGCGCCGATGTACTGCTCGAGGAAGCCCGAGAAGTTGTAGTTCTTGCCACTGTGGCTGGTGCCGACCAGGGTGATCTGCGCGTTGCCGCCGTCACCGAACAGGTCATCGCCGCCGCTCGAGCCTTTCGGTTCGGTGGCGAACTGGTCCATGTACTGCACGGCGTAGCTGGTGCCGCAGAGCTGGCCGGCAACGTTGTGCAGGGTGCCGGTCTTGCCCATGCGCCCGGACTTCTTGGTCTCGAATTCCTTGCGCGGGATGCCTTCGAAGGCCGGCATCTTGTGCACGGTGTCGGCCACGATTTTGGCTGCGCGCTCGGCGCCATATGGGGTCCAGTGCTGGTCGCCGCGGAAGTAGAAGTCCTTGCCCTGGTCGGCGGCGGCCAGTTGCTCGTTGGTCAGCGGCGACAGGTCGGGCACGTTGTAGCCCATGCTGGCGAAGCGCTTGAGCATCGCCTGGTAGTTGCCCAGGGCCTTCTGGTAGTCGAAGGCGGCTTTCTCGGCCGGGTTGAGCATGTTGCGGTTCACCAGGCCACGGGTCGGCTGGTACACCAGCACCAGCTCCACGCCGCGCTTCTTGAACGCGTCGTGCACCTGCTGCAGGCGCTTGTAGCCGGCCGGGGTGGTGTTGAACTCGGTGCGCAGGTCTTCGCGGGTACGGAACAGCCAGTCGCCCTTGGCCTGCACCAGCGTGGTGAAGTTCTGCTGGTAGCGAGTGGTGTAGCGGCTGGCGTCGTGCGCTTCGGGGCACAGCTGGCAGCAAGGTTCGGCGCTGAAGGTGGGGGCCTTCACTTCGTCGGCACGCACGCCTTGGCTGATCGCCAGGAGGGCGGCGGACAGGCCCAGCAGTTTGATCAGGTGTGGGGTCATGGTCTGGGCTTCCTTAATCGATCATTTCGGTCTGGCGTTCGACCGGGTCGATCAGCACAGCTTTTTGCTGGCGCACCAGCAGGTCGAGGATTTCGTCCTGGCGCTCGCCCAGCACACCATTGAGGCTGATGCCGCTGGCCTTGCGTGGGGCGAGCATGGACACCTTGTACAGCTCGACCGACAGCGGCGAGTCGATCGACAGCGGGCCGGAGCCGTTGGCCGCCAGCTCGCCACCCACCACGATCAGCGACACCTTGGTGTCGAATGGGTCGAGGGCGATGTCGCGGTCAGTGTCGGACAGGTCCTTGATGTGGCCGTATACGCCGACCAGGCCGTTGGCCATGGCGATGTTTTCGTACAGGCGGATGTTCACGCTGTTACGCACGCGGATCCCGTGGCGGCGGTTGTTGATCAGCTTGTTGCCCCAGATCAGGTTGTCGCCGCTTTCGTACAAGGTGATGCCGTCGGTGTGGTTACGGTAGATCTCGTTGTAGGCCACCAGGTTGTTGACGCTGTTACGGTCGATCACTACGCCCGAGAGCTTGTTGTCGTAGCTCTTGTTGTTGATGATCCAGCTGCCGTTGACCTCACGCGAAACGATGATGCCGTGCTTTTTCTTGGTGCCGTGCACCGTGTTGCCGGCAATGATCAGGCGGTGCGATCGGTCGTGCGGGTCGATGCCGTAGACGATGTTGTCGCGGTAGGTACTGTCCTTGACCACGAAGTCCTGGGTCTCGTAGCAGTAGAAGCCGTACCACATGTCGCTGAACGCCGAGCCGATGATCCAGCCGGTGGGTTCCGGGCGGCCCATGCGCTTGGCCATATTGGGCGTGTACTGCGAGATGCTCACGCCATACGACTTGGACTTGGCGTAGCCGAAGCTGGCCATCTTCGTGTTGACGATGTAAGTCTCGGTACCGCCCCACGACAGCAGGAACGGTCGGAATTCCTTGGGCGAGCGGAAGGTGGCCGGGCCGTTGTCTTTTTCGCGCCAGCCGGTCACCTGGGTGTCGGTGACGAACAGCTTGCCGTCGTTGACCAGGAACGAGCCGCCCTCCTGGGACAGGCGCAGCTGTTTGACCTTGCCGTCGATCTCGAGGATACCCTTCTGCCCGACCACGATCGGCAGGCGTGCCAGGTAAACCCCTGGCTCGACCTCGCTGAGGTACTGCCTGGGTACCTGCTTGCTCAACTCGACCAGGTCGACATGGCCATCATCGACGAAGATCGCCTGCGGGATGCCGTGCTGGCGCTGCACCCACTCGGCTGCCTTGTTGTCGCCGCCGACGAACTCCTTGAGGGTGTCCTCCTGGAACATACGGCGCAGGCTGACCTTGCCTTTGTGGCGGCGGTCGATCTTCTTCTGCACCGCTTCGGCGGTGAAACCGGTCAGGTCAGGCAGCTTTGGCGGGTCCATCTGCAGCGGCTCGATCGGTGCGCTGGCCACGGTGTAGGTCTTGGCCTGCTGCAAGCCCTTGGCGATTACCTGGGGCTCTGCGGCAGCGGCCAGGCCGCTTGCCAGCAGCAAAGCGCTGGCCAACAGGCTGTGACGTAAGTGCGGGTGAAGGTTCATAACGGTCAGTCCCCTAGCGGCCTCAGAAGCGCCAGATCACATCGACGAAGGCGCGGTGCATGTACGAGTCCGCTTCCTTGCCGTAGGCGTCGCCCGGCTTGAACACACCGGCACGCAAGCGCACCAGGGCGGACGGCTCGTCGATGGCCTGGCTCATCGAAGCCGGCAGCAGGCCTTGCTTGAAGTACTTGGTCACGACCACGTCCATTTCCTGGCCAAGGTCTTTTTCGCCGTCGACCAGTTGGCGGCTGATGCCGTTGTCGTTGACGGCTGCGTTGATGCCGCTGGAGCCGATGTTCTGGTTGCCGTCGACGCGCCAGAACTTGTGGTAGATCAGGCTGGCGTCGTAATCGTCGCGCAGTTGCCAGGAGGCGAAGAGGGTGGCGGCCTGCAGGTTGCCCAGCTCGCCGCGGAAGGCTTCGCCGAAGCGGTGCACGCCCGAGCGGGTGCCGGTGAAGTTGGAGCGGTTGCTCTCAAGGCCGGTCTGCTCGAAGTTGTTCGAGCCGTCGTCACCGCCGCCGCCGCTGCCGCGGGCGTAGGCCGCGCCGACCTGCCATTGCGGGTCCAGGCGCAAGCGGATGCCGAGGTCGGTGGCCCAGGCATTGACGTCGCCGCTCTGCGTGCCGGTGGCAACCTGGTCGTCGCCTACGGCCTGGCTGCTGAGCTTGTCGCGGTCACCGGTCAGCCAGGTGACGCTGCCCCAGTAATTGACGGTGTGGTCGTTGCGCCAGTTGTAGGCATCGCTGTTGGCTTCAAGGCCCAGCCAGGTCAGGTCGCCGGTGCGGGTCTTGTCCAGCGCATCGACGGTTTCGCCGGGGTTTTTCAGGCTGCCGCTGTCATGGGTGTGGTGGGCGCGTACGCCCACCCAGTGGCCAGGGGTCCACTGCGTGGCGACGTTGGCGTAGATGTGCGTGCGGTCCTTGTCTTCCGGGGCCAGCTCGGTGAGGTCGGTGCGGTACTCGCTGAAGCGCTGGGCCACGCCCAGGTCGGCCTTGAGCAGGGTGGTGTCGAAGGTCCAGTTGAGTGCTTCGATGTTGGTGTCGCGCCACATGCCATCGTCGCTGCGCAGGCGCTGGCGACCGAAGCGCAGTTGCTCGCCCGGGTAGGCGGTGAGGCCGCTGTAGCCCACCCAGAACTCACGCATGGCCAGGTAGCTTTTGTCTGGCTGGCGGCTGTCTTCGCCGGTGTCGGTGGTGCTGCCGTCGTCGTTCTGGCGCAAGGTGTCGGTTTCGATGGTATCGGTGGCTGCGACCGCCTGGCCCATGGCGTAGGCGCTCCAGTTGCCCCGCTCGCCGTACACCCATGGGCGCAGGTCCAGGCCCAGGCCGTTGACGTCGCCGCCAGGCCGGGTGCCCAGGTCACGGTCGTCTTCCGACTGCCCGGTAATCTTCACGTCCAGGCCGAAGTTTTTCTCGGCGGTCATCTCCGCCAGGGTCGGGCAGGACCACAGCAGGGCGAAGCTCAGGCCGATGCCGGCTTTCACGAAGGGATTGAGCGTCATAGCGAGTCCTCACCGTCTACTTCTTTTTCGTCGTCCTGCAGGGCTTCGAGGGCCAGGGTGCTATGTGCGCCCTGCGCCATGCTGCCGCGTGCACGCTTCTCCTGGTCCAGCAGTTGCTGGGCCTGGCTGCGCTGTTCAGGTGACAGTTGCTGATCGAGCTGCTGCAGCAGTTCAGCCGATTGCGGCGTCGGGTTGGCCTGCGACAGCTGGGCGAATACCCAGGCGTTGCCGGGTTGCGGGCGAATGCCATGGCCTTCGCTGAACAGCTGAGCCAGGGCATAGTCGGCGCTGTTCTGCCCGCCACGGGCGGCGGCCAGCAGGTTGTCGACGGCCTTCTGCGGCTCGACATTGCCCAGGTAGCCGCGGCGGTACAGCTGGCCCAGGTAGTAATGGGCGCTGATTTCACCGGCATCGGCCGCCGCTTGCAGGTGCTGCTCGGCTTTTTTGGCGTCGGCTGGCAGGGTTTTACCTTCGTAGTACAGGCGGCCCAGCAACAGTTCGGCGCGTGGTTGTTCGGCCTTGCGGCCCTTGTCGATGTAGGCCAGCAACTGGTCGGTGTCGCCCAGTTCGGGGAAGTCGTACAGCAGTTGCGCCAGGCTGACCCAGGATGCCGGATTGGCTGGGGCCACCTGCTCAAGCAGGTCCTTGGCGGTTTTCTCATCGGTCTGGCCGAGGCTGCGATCGGCCAGGACCCGGGCCACGCTGTCGACCCGGGTGGCCGGCACTGCGCCACGGGCGTAGGCAGCTTTCAGCTGGGCGAGCAGGGCGGCTTGCTGATCGGCCTGAGCGCGCTTCTGGTACACCGTGGCCAGTTCGACGTAGCAGATGTCGGTGGTGTTCAGTGCGGCCTTGCACATTTTCTCCACCTCGCCCAGGTGCTGGTCGTAGGTGCCCTGGGTACGGTACAGCAGCACCTGGGCCAGGCCCGCTTCCGGGTTGCCGGCGGCGCGCCACTGGTCGATCTGCTGCTGCGCGTTGACCGTTGGGAAGCTCTGCGGATAGCTGAGGTAAAGCATTGCCAGCGGGATCAGGGTATTGCTTTCGCCCTGTTTCGCCGCCTGCCTGAGCAGGGTTTCGGCTTCCTCGCGCTCGGCCTGGGTGCTGTCAGGCTTGGCCACCAGCAGGCGGCCCAGACGCGCCTGGGCACGGGGCGAGGTAGCGGCCGCGGCGCGGTAAGTGGCCTCGGCTTCCTTGATTTGCGACGGGTCGCGGGTGGCCACCTTGATGTCCGCCAGGCCCACTTGCGCATCGCTGTAGCCCAGGTCGGCCAGGGCCTTGTAGTTGCGCTCGGCCAGTGCCGTGTCGCCGCGTTTCAGGGCTTCGTTGGCCAGGCGCTGGTCAGGCAGGCCTGCACAGCCGGCCAGGGTGATGGCGGCTGCCAGGGCACACAGGCCCAGGCTTGCGCTCTTCTTGCAGGGCATCATGCGGTGATCCTCTTACAGGCCACGGGCCACGGCTTTGTCTACAAGCCAGTTCAGCGACGGGCCACGGTCGCTGTTGACCGCTGCCGGGCGGCCGGCGAGTTCGGCAGGCATGCCACTGTCAGGCTTGATCTGCACGCGGATGTCGGAGGACAAGTCTTCGCTGTTCAGGCTGGTGCTGCTGACGATCTGGCCAGTGCGCACTTCGTCTTCGCCGGCGACCTGGAAGTTGACCTGGGTACCTGGCTTGACCTCGTCGAACTGGCGGTAGCTGAAGCGGGCCTCGACCATCGGCGTGGTGGTGCGCGGAATCAGCTGGAAGATCGGCTGGCCCTTGGCTGCGTACTGCCCGTCGTCCACCAGTTGGCGGGCAACCACGCAATCGCAGGGGCTGGTGAGGGTGCCAGACAGCTGCTTGCCGAACAGTTCCTCGATCTTCGCCGGCTCCAGTTGCGCGTCGTCCAGGTTGCCCTTGAGCATGTCCAGCATGCTGGTGGTGAAGCTGGCCAGTGGTGCGCCCTTGGCAATCTGCCCACCGCTGTCGACCAGGCTGCTCACGGTGCCGTCGCGCGGCATGGTGACGGTGGTGGTCGGTACCGCGACCACACCGGCTTCGGCGTGGCTGACGAAGTACATGCCGTACAGCGACTTGGCGACAAAGCCGAAAGCCGCGACGCCGACCACGAATACGCCGAGGGTGACAGTGACTGCCTTGAGTCGGCCGAAGGCGCTCAGGCCCGACCCACCGTCTTTCTGCTTGCGTGCCTTGGTGAAATTGTCGCGCTGCAAGGTGCTCAGCACATCGCCGATGCTGATCAGCTCGCCCGACAGGTGGCTGGTGATGATGTGCCGCAAGGTAGCGATGTCGCGTGGTTCAAGGTTCTGGAACTGCGCACCGGTCCGGCCATTGTCCGGGTTGTACGAGCGCACCTGGAACTCGATGTCGATCGACAGGCCCAGGTTGTCGACCACGAACTGCAGGCGCCCGCGCAGTACTTCGCCCACCGACAGTTGCTGCTTGGTGTGGAAGCTCAGGCCACCGGCGGAAAGGTCGTCGACCTTCACTTCATGGGTTTGGCGCTGGGCGTCCAGGAAACGCAGCTTGGCGGGAATGCGCACCCGGGCGTGTTGGCGCTGGGCTTCGGACTCATGCACGACATTGACGTTCACGGCGGTATTCATGGGGGTTTGTTCCTGTTAGATCCGATCCGGGTTGGGCTCACACGACCATGAACAGCACAGCAACGAAGATGCTGGCAGCCGAGAAGGTCATGGTCCGCGAGGACCAGGTGTTGAACCATTGTTGAAAGCTGGCGAGGTCACGCTTGAGGGCAGTGGGCTGACGCGTCCACGACTGCTTGTCGAGGCGGAAGAACACGTAGATCTTCATCAGCGCGCCGATGATCTGGTTGTAATAGAGAATCAGCGGGTAGGCCGGGCCTACGTTGTGGCCGGAGCACAGCAGCATGATGGTGAGGATCAGGCGGGTGATGCCGATCCACAGCAGGTACACCAGCAGGAAGGCCAGGCCGAACTTGAGGCTGGCGATCACCGCCACCGTCAGCCCTAGCAGGCTGGTCCACATCGACACGCGCTGGTCGAACAGCACGATGCTGGTGAACAGCCCGAGGCGGCGCAGGCCCAGGCCCAATGCACGGGAGTTCTGCCGCAGGTTGTTGCCGTACCAGCGGTACATCAGCTTGCGGCTGGCCTTGAAGAAGCTCTTTTCTGGTGGGTGCTCGACCGTGTTGATGGCAGCGTCCGGCACGTAGAAGGTGTCGTAGCCCAGGCGCATCAGGCTGAACCAGCTGGATTTGTCGTCACCGGTAAGGAACTTGAAGCGGCCCAGGCGCCAGTGCATCAGCGAGTCGCTTTCAACGTCGGCGATGAACTCAGGGTTGGTCACCACGCTTGCGCGGAACATCGACATGCGCCCGGTCATGGTCAGCACGCGCTTGGACAGGGCCATGGAGCACATGTTGATGTGGCGCTGGGCGAAGCGCAGCTTGTGCCACTCGCTCATGATGTAGCCGCCGCGCACTTCGCAGAACTCGTTGGTGGTCAGGCCGCCGACGTTGGGGAACAGCTTGAACCACGGCACGGTCTTGCGTACCACACCATCGGCCAGCACGGTGTCGCCGTCGATCACGGCCACCACGGCGTTTTCGTCCGGCAGCATGCGCGAGATGGCGCGGAAGCCGTAGGCCAGGCCATCGCGTTTGCCGGTACCGGCAATGCGCACGATGTCCAGCTTCACATGGGCCGGCGGGTTGTACTTGGCCCACAGGCTTTTCACCAGCAGTTCATCGGACATCTCCACCAGCGAGCAGACCACGGTGGTAGGGAAGCCACAGTTGATCGCCTCGCGGATCACCGAGCTGTAAACCTGGGCCGTGGTCAGTGCTTCGATACGGAAGCTGGTCACCATCAGGTAGACATGCGACGGGTCGGTGGCAGCGCCCATTTTCTGCACCTTGCGGCGCAGGTACGGGTACACGCCGTAAAGAAAGATCATGCCGCGGATGAAATGGGTGGCGCCCATGGAATAGCGCCAGATGCCGACTGCGCCGACCAGGAAGATGAAGTGCTTCGATTGCGAGTCGAAGATATCGGCTGGCAGGGCCAGGGCGATCAGCATGAGCAGGCTCATGTAGAGCAGCCACCCGGCGCACTGCAACAGCACGGTCTGGAGCCTTTGCATGTTCAGCATCCGTCGAGAATTCGGGAAAGGGTGGGCGACGCAGGCTCGGCCGCGTCGCCCGGCCGAGGGCTTACCAGCAGATGCCTTCGGTACGGCTGGTGGTGCTGCTCGGTTTGCTCATGAAGCCGACCAGGTCGATCACCTGCTTGCCGGCTGGCGCTTGCTGGGCCAGCGTGCGGAACTGCTCGTCACGGTTGCCCAGGACGATGATGTCGGCGTTGTCGATCACCTGCTGGAGGTCGGCATTGAGCAGCGACGACACGTGCGGGATCTTCGACTCGATGTAGTCCTTGTTGGCGCCATGCATGCGGGCGTACTGAACGTTCTCGTCAAAGATGTCCAACTGGTAGCCCTTGCCGATCAGGCGCTCGGCCAGTTCTACCAGCGGGCTTTCGCGCAGGTCATCGGTACCGGCCTTGAAGCTCAGGCCAAGCAGGGCGACCTTGCGCTTGTCGTGGGCTTCGATCAGTTCGAAGGCGTTTTGCACCTGCGATTCGTTGCTGCGCATCAGCGAGTCGAGCAGCGGGGCGCGCACGTCCAGGCTGGCGGCACGGTAGGTGAGGGCGCGCACGTCCTTGGGCAGGCATGAGCCGCCGAAGGCAAAGCCTGGGCGCATGTAGTACTGGGACAGGTTCAGTACCGTGTCCTGGCAGACCACGTCCATCACTTCACGCCCATCAACGCCTACCGCTTTGGCGATGTTGCCGATTTCGTTGGCGAAGGTGACTTTGGTGGCGTGCCACACGTTGCAGGTGTACTTGATCATCTCGGCCACTTCGATCGGCTTGCGGATGACCGGGGCGTCGAGTTCTTCGTACAGGGCTTGCAGGATGTCGCCACTGGCGCTGTCCAGTTCGCCGATGACGGTCATCGGGGGCTGGTCGTAGTCCTTGATCGCGGTGCTTTCACGCAGGAATTCCGGGTTTACCGCGACGCCGAAGTCGACGCCGGCTTGTTTGCCCGAGCAGTCTTCGAGGATCGGGATGACCACGTTCTTGACGGTACCCGGCAGCACGGTGCTGCGCACCACGATGGTGTGACGGCGGGTGGTGTCACGCAGTACGTAGCCGATCTCACGGCATACCGACTCAATGTACTCCAGGCCCAGGTCGCCGTTCTTCTTGCTGGGCGTACCCACGCAGATCATCGAAACGTCGCTGGCGCGGATGGCTTCGGCGAAGTCGGTAGTGCCGCGCAGACGGCCATTGGCGATGCCCTGTTGCAGCAGTGCTTCCAGGCCAGGTTCGACGATGGGCGACTTGCCCTGGTTGATCAGGTCAATCTTGGTGCTGGACACGTCCACACCGATCACTTCATGGCCACGCGCCGTCAGGCAGCCTGCACAGACTGCACCCACATAACCCAAACCAAAGATGCTGATACGCATCGCTATCACCTCATGTGTTTATCACGCCGACACCTCCGCAGAGAGTCGGGCTGGGTTGATTAACAACAGTTTTTCAGGCGCACGGATTCATGGCGAATGCACACTTGGCCGAGCGCAGGCAAAATAAATCCGGAGCGCACAAACTTATGCACTTAAAGTTGGCAGTCAAAAGCCATTAATAAAAAACGTGCCCTGGCATGCAGCCGTCTTTATTGCAATGCGCTACTTGGCACACTGCTGTGCTTGTTTTTTCAAGTGGATAAATCCTTTGAAATCAACCACTAGGACGATTTGTAAGGGACGCTTCTCTCCTGCATCGGCAAGGTTTTCGGGGGACCCCGTGCAACCTGTTGAAGTTACCAAGGCAGTGAGTAGATATCTGCCTCTGTCACCTGTAAGTCATCTCTCACAGCCCGTAGGCAGGAAAATCGTTACGGCACTATGAGCGATCTGCCGCATAGGAAGTTCCTGAGTGGGTTTCGACCGGATGAAAGATTTCTAAATATTTATTCAGTTGTCGGCAGTTTCAATTTGATAGCACGCGGGTAGTTCACCCCCGTGTATAAAGGGTGAAACTGTAACGGGATATTTTTATGCCAGCATCCGAAAAAAATTTTCAGAATTCGTCAAAAAAGGTATGAACGGTCTTATGGCGTTTTGCGATAAAGGTAGGGGTGATGTTTTTCTGGCGCCGAAATCGTGACGTGATGGCGATTTGCATCGAGCCCCAAATCGGGGCGGAGGGGAGGTTTAATGGCAGCAGGCTCTTCGCGGCCAAGGCCTGCTGCCACCTGGGGCGCGCTGAGCTTCCGGCCCGCGCAATCCCTGTGGCAGCGGCTTTAGCTGCGAAGAGGGCGTCACAGGATCAATCCGAGGGATGATCCCGCAAAAACACCAGATGATCAGCCTTTGACTGCTCGGCACTGTAGTAGTACCCCTGCACATCGAACTGCTTGAGCTGTTCCGGGTCGCTGATGCGCTGCTGGATAACGAAGCGGCTCATCATGCCGCGGGCTTTCTTGGCGTAAAAGCTGATGATCTTGTACTGACCGTTCTTCAAGTCCTTGAAGTCGACATTGATCACTCGGGCCTTCAGTGCGCTGCGTTTCACTGCACTGAAGTACTCGTTGCTGGCCAGGTTCAGCAGCACGTCATCGCCTTGTTCGGCCAGGGCCTGGTTCAGCCATTCACTGATGCGTGTGCCCCAGAAGGCATACAAGTCCTTGCCGCGGGCGTTGGCCAGCTTGGTGCCCATTTCCAGGCGATAGGGTTGCATCAGGTCCAGCGGACGCAGCAGGCCGTACAGACCCGAAAGCATGCGCAGGTGGTCTTGCGCGTAGCTGAAGTCGTCCTCGCCCAGGCTCTCTGCGTCGAGGCCGGTGTACACATCACCCTTGAACGCCAGCAGTGCCTGCTTGGCATTGGCCGGGGTGAAGTCCGGGGTCCAGCTGCCGAAGCGGGCGGCGTTCAGGCCCGCGAGCTTGTCGGACAGGTGCATCAGTTCGCTGATCTGCGCAGGCGACAGCTCGCGCAGCTGCTGGATCAGTACCTGTGAGTCGTCCAGGTACTGGGGCAGGGTGAAACGTTCGGTCACAGGCTTGGTGTCGTAGTCGAGGGTCTTGGCGGGTGAAATCACCGTCAGCATCGGGTCGGCTCCTGGCATCGTTGACCCAAGATTCTACGGGCTGGGCGGTGCAAGTCCAAACTATGGCGACGATAGTCACAGACCATGGCCGGCGCAGGCGCTATAGTTCGCGTTTTGTCGATGCGGAGCCCTCCACCGTGCGCATTGCCTTTGCCTTGCTGGCCGCGCTGCTGAGCCTTGCCGTGCAAGCCGCCCCTTCACCCCAGGTAAGCCTGGATCGCAGCCTGTGGCCCGAGCAACTGAACAGCCCGGCGCTGTTCGATGTGGCTTCGCGGGCCGAGATCCTCTCGTTTGCGCAGGTACTGCATGAAAGCGAGTTGCTGGACGACGCGGCGCTGGCGGCGCGGCTAGGCTTGCGGCAGATCAACCTGCAAAAGGTGCGTCTTGTGCGCGCGCGCCTGTGGCAGCGCCTGTGGCAGGGGTATGAGCAGGCGCAGCGCAGCTGCGAGCAGGATGCCTCATTCTGCTACCCGGTAACTTCAATGGCAGATTTACGTACGCAGGCAGCAACGTTCGCGGCCGATGTCGGCACGTTCTATACAAACTGGATTGAGCCGAGCCACCAGTTCCACGTGCGTTACCTGGACGAGCAGCTGCGCAAGGCCGCCTTGCTGCCGCAGACCAGCAGCGAGGTGGAGCGGCTGTCTGCGCGGGAGCGCACTGGCGATGAACTGAACGACCGTATGTTCTTGCTGACCTTTGTCGGCGGACCAGGGCCAGAGGGTGGTAACACCGATCTGCTTGCCGACTACCTGCGCCGGCAAAAGCTTCAAGCTACATTCTTCGTGCTGGGCAACCGCTTGCAGCAACGTCGTGACGCCGGGGCGGCAAATGCCTTGCGCCAGCTCTACCGCGGGCAGTGTGTAGGCATCCAAGGCTGGGAATACCGTTCCCATGCCCAATGGACGGGCTGGCAGGACTCGCTGCGGCGTAGCCAGGCACGGGTGCAGGCTGACCTGCCGGCACAGTACGTGCCGTTGTTCCGGCCACCGTATGGGCAGCGCCGGGCCGATGGCGAGGCGTTCATGGCCCGCCAGCAACTGCGCGTGTCGTTGTGGGATATCGATGCCCTGGACGATGGCGCGCTGAGCGCAGAGGCCTCTGCGCAGCGGGTGCTGACCCTGATGCTGTTGTGGCGCAAGGGCGTGATCCAGCTCCATGACAGCCTGCCCAAGGCTCAGCCAGCGGTAGAGTGGTTGCTGCGAAATACTGCCCAGAGCGGCATCGGCTGGGCGGATTGCCGGGAATATGCTTATCGCGAACAGGGGTATGACTTCTGAGCGTAGCCCCCTCTGGCGCTGTCGCCAAGGCCTCTTCGTCAATCGGAAAAATAAAGTTCAAAAACACGTAAAAATGCTTTTTACGGTCATGGTTTTTGCGGTATGAAGAAACCAGACAGCCGATTCCTGCAGCACAGGTGGCGTCATCCAGGCCCACCTAGCCAGGTTCGCTTCCCGCCCGTAACAACGCGGATACGGGGAGAACGGTAGTCACTTTGCGGCGCAACAGACCGTGCCGTATGGCTTCGACATAAGGTGACCGAGTATGGATGACCAAGGACGCAACCCTTCCTCCAGCAAGCCAATCCTGTATGTGCTCGATACCAACGTCCTGATTCACGACCCCAACGCATTACTCAACTTCGAGGAGCACCACGTCGCCATTCCGATGACGGTGCTGGAGGAACTCGACAAGCTCAAGACCGGCAAACAGACCATCGCCGCCGAATGCCGCCAGGCCATCCGCCTGATCGACCAGACCCTCGGCGACGCCTCGCCCAACGATGTCGAGCAGGGCGTACCGATCCAGCGCAACAAGAGCGGGCCCAAGGGGTTCCTGTCCATCCTGATGACCCCGCGCAACGAGCCGAACAAGCTGCTGCCGGAAACCCTCAACGACAACATCATCATCAACCAGCTGCTCGAAGTACGGGCGCGGCGCACCGACCTGGACGTGGTGCTGGTCACCAAAGACATCAACATGCGCCTCAAGGCGCGCGCCTGTGGCATTGCGGCCGAGGATTACAGCACCGACCAGCTGGTCGACGACGTGTCCTTGTTGTCCAAGGGCTACCATTCGGTCACCGGTTCGTTCTGGGACCGCGTCAGCAAGGTCGATACCCGCCAGGAGCGCGGCCGCACCTGGCATCGGGTGCAGATGATCGACAACCTGCCTGCGGTGCACATCAACGAGTTCATTATCGATGAGCAGGGCTTTGTCGGCTGGATCAAGGGCATCCGCAACGATGAGCTGCTGTTGCTCGACCTGCACCAGGAGCCACTGCTGCACCAGGAAGCCTGGGGGCTGAAGCCTCGTGACATCCACCAGAGCCTGGCACTGTTTGCCCTGCTCGACCCGGATATCCACCTGGTCAACCTGACCGGCGCAGCCGGGTCCGGCAAAACCATTCTGGCCCTGGCCGCAGCCATCGAGCAGACCATGGTCAGCAAGCGCTACCGGCGCATCATCGCTACCCGCAGCGTGCAGGGGCTGGACCAGGAGATCGGCTTCCTGCCGGGTACCGAGGCCGAGAAGATGGAGCCGTGGCTGGGCGCCATCACCGATAACCTCGAAGCTTTGCACATGGATGACGAAAGCACCCATGGCAGCGTGGAGTACATCCTCGAGCGCGTGCCACTGCAGTTCAAGTCGCTGAACTACATCCGAGGCCGTAGCTTCCAGCAGAGCCTGATCCTGATCGACGAGTGCCAGAACCTGACGCCGCACCAGATGAAAACCATCATCACCCGTGCCGGCTCCGGGTCCAAGGTGGTCTGCCTGGGTAACCTGGCGCAGATCGACACCCCCTACCTGTCCGCGACCAGCTCGGGCCTGACCTACCTGACCGAGCGCTTCAAGGACTTCCCCCACGGCGTGCACATCACCCTGCAGGGCGTGCCCCGCTCGGTGCTGGCCGAGTACGCCGAGTCGCATCTGTAACCGTCACCGCCGGGCGGTTAGCCGCCCGGCCTTCCCTTGCAGGAGCAGCCTTGTCCTGCGAAGAGGCCATTACAGGCAGGGCTATTTTCCAGTCATGCTGGCCCTTTCGCAGCACAAGGCTGCTCCTACAGGTGATGTGCATGCCTCATACCTCTGCTCAAACCTGACCCACAGGTTTACACTGCCAGTTCCCTTCACAGGAGCAGAGCAGTGCTGACACATCTTGATTCCCAGGGGCGGGCCAACATGGTCGACGTCACTGAAAAGGCCGTGACCGAGCGCGAGGCCACTGCCGAGGCGCGGGTGCGCATGTTGCCGCAGACCTTGCAGATGATCGTCGACGGGGAGCATCCCAAGGGCGACGTGTTCGCCGTGGCGCGCATTGCCGGGATCCAGGCGGCGAAGAAGACCAGTGACCTGATCCCGCTGTGCCACCCGCTGATGCTGACCAGCGTCAAGGTCGAGCTCAGTGCCGAGGGCCAGGACGCCGTGCGGATTGTCGCCCGTTGCAAGCTGGCCGGGCAGACCGGCGTGGAGATGGAGGCGCTGACCGCTGCCAGCGTTGCCGCGCTGACGATCTATGACATGTGCAAGGCTGTGGACAAGGGCATGGTCATCGAACAGGTACGCCTGCTGGAAAAGCTCGGCGGCAAAAGTGGCCACTACAAGGTGCAGGCATGATGAAGGTCAAGGTGATGTACTTCGCCCGCTACCGCGAACTGCTGGGTGTGGATGGCGAGCGTGTAGAGGGCGCGTTCAAGGTGCTGGACGATGTGCGCCAGGCCCTGGTGGGCAAGGGTGGGCACTATGCGGTGCTGGCTGAGCAGAACCTGATGTGCGCGCGCAACGAAGAGCTGTGCAAGCTCGATGAGCCACTGCAAGAGGGTGATGAAGTGGCGTTCTTCCCGCCGGTGACCGGAGGCTGAACATGGCAGTGCGAGTGCAACACGGCGCGTTCGACCCAGGGGCCGAGGTGAATGCCATGCATGCGGCCAATGTTGGCGTGGGCGCGGTGGTCGGTTTTGTTGGCTATGTGCGGGATTTCAACGATGGCCGCGAAGTGGCGGGGATGCTCCTTGAGCACTACCCGGGCATGACCGAAAAGGCGCTGGCCAAGATCGTGGTCGAGGCCGAGCAGCGCTGGCCGTTGCTCAAGGTGGAGGTTTTGCACCGCATCGGTGCGCTGGAACCGGGCGAGCCGATCGTGTTTGTTGGCGTGGCCAGTGCCCATCGGCAGGCGGCGTTCGAGGCCTGCAACTTCATCATGGACTACCTGAAGACCCGGGC
The DNA here is from genome assembly GCF_021283425.1 of Pseudomonas sp. NMI542_15. Taxonomy (NCBI): domain Bacteria; kingdom Pseudomonadati; phylum Pseudomonadota; class Gammaproteobacteria; order Pseudomonadales; family Pseudomonadaceae; genus Pseudomonas; species Pseudomonas sp. NMI542_15. The sequence goes on from NZ_JAJSRO010000017.1 coordinate 141,308, forward strand.
GCCGTTCTGGAAGAAGGAAAATACCCAGGAAGGGTCGCGGTGGGTTGAAGGCAAGCAGAGTGACCAGGATGCGGCGGGGCGCTGGTAGATTGCTGTCTGATGGCCGGGGCTTTGCCCCGGTTCGCGGGGCAAGCCCGCTCCCACAGGTGCTTTGCTGAACCCAAGGGCAGCGGAAAATCTGTGGGAGCGGGCTTGTCCCGCGAAGAGGCCGGCACAGGTCAGTGGTGTTTGCGCG
>NZ_JAJSRO010000079.1:0-395 GCF_021283425.1 Pseudomonas sp. NMI542_15
ACGGTCGCCGGGGTACCGATCTGCAGGTTTTCCAGCGGCGCACCGGTGACGGTGGCCTTGTCGATGCTGACGGTGATGGTGCCTTTATCAACAAAGACGTCATCGCCTTGGGCCGGCGCCGAGATGGTCTTGGTGGTCTCGCCAGCGGCGAACACTACGGTTTCACCGGTGCTCAGCAGCACGGTCAGCGGCTTATCGATGGCCTGGTTCAGGGTCACCTTGAAGGTCGGCGCAGTCGCTTCGTTCACCGACTCGGTGACTGGAGTGATGCTGACTTTCACCAGGTTCCCGGCGCCGTTCGGCTCATCGCTGACAGTGGTGGTCACTGGCGTCTTATCGGTCACCAGGTTTTCGAACTTGGTGTCACCCGAGACCGAAATGTCGGTGATCGACTT
>NZ_JAJSRO010000018.1:0-134359 GCF_021283425.1 Pseudomonas sp. NMI542_15
CCGCCGTATGACCTGCCCAAGCACAAGACGCGGATGACCATCAAGAGCCAGACCCATAAGGGCGATGGTTTTAACGAACTGCGTTTCGAGGATGAACTGGGCAAGGAGGAAGTGTTCATCCATGCCCAGCGAGACCAGAACAACATCGTCAAGCACGACGAAACCACGCGGGTGGGCAACGACCGCACGGAACGCGTGGAACGGGACGAGACAATCTCTATTGGGCAGGACCGTCGCGAAGAAGTAGCCCGTGACGAGTCCGTCGGCATTGGCCAGAACCGGGTACATGAAATCGCCAACGACGACAGCCTGAGCATTGGTCGCACCCACACGATCACCACAGGCAAGGATCGAATCGAACAGGTAGGCAACCACCGCCAGGACATCACCAAGGCCAACCACACGGTAGAAATCGGCGGCCATCTGGAACAGGTCGTGGCCGGTCACCACAACCTGAAAACGGGTGAAGCTATCCGGCACACCACCAAGGTCTATGACATTCAGGTCAGCGAAAGCCTGACGATCAGGAGCCCGGCGGGCCTGCTTCGAATCGATGGCGCCGGTATCACGCTGGACGGCCTTGCGCTGTCCTTCAAAGGGCCGGTCAACCAGCAAGCTACGGGTAGCAATCGCATCACTTCAACTTCTGGTGTACCTGAGCCCGGCGAACCTATTTGCCTCAGCTGCCTGCTGAAAGCGATCGCCGACGGCCACAACATGATTCGCATGGAAGGAGCAAGCTGATGCCCAGCCCATTTGTCAGAGCGATGGTCGAGGTGCTGCGAGTATCCGACCGTTACCGCCTGAGCGCCATCGTGGAAATGGCCAATCTGGCTCCCGAGGTGCAGGAAAGACTGACCGGGTACTACGCCGACCGCTGCTGGCCACTGCTGCAGCAAGCCCAGTTCACCAACCTGCGCACAGCAGGCCCCTGGTTGTTTGGTTCGCGCCCGGGCTCGGATGTCTCGGCCCAGTATGATTTTCAATGGCAACTCGAGCAGGGTGCAGCGGGCGCAGTATGCGGCTGGATAGTCAGCGCCCTACCCCCCGACCGGCTTGCGCGGCATTTAAGCCGCGCCAACATCGTCACGGGTGCTGACGGCCATGCGTACCTCCTGCGCTTTCACACCGCTGCAGCCTTGCAAGTGCTGGATACGCACCGTGAACTGCCCGGTGTAAGCGAATGGCTGGCGCCCATCCACCACTGGTGGTCGCCCGTCGCGCACCCGAACAAGCGGGTGTGGCTGCAGATATCCGGTGGTGATCAGCCCCAATCCACGCACTTCCCGCCCATCACGCTGAACGAAGCGTGTTGGGCCGAATTGGCAGGTGACCCACTGAGCTATCAGCTTGCCGAGTTGCTCAAAGGCGAGCCGTCCTGCACTGCCCTGGCTGCCGCTTGCCACGGCACGCGGGTTGGCTTGATCCAGCACTACCTGGATCAGGCACGCGAGCAAGGCCTGGACCGTGAGGACGATCTGATCAGCTATGTGCTCATGTTGGCTCGCGGTGGGGAACAACTCAGTAACTCACCGGCCTGGCAGGAGGCGATTGCCGCCACCCGCGAGCAACAGACATCCCTGATGGACAATGTGCAGCGATGCCTGCGCACCAAGGACTGAGGCAAATAACCATGGACTCTCTGAGCGAAACCCTCGAGCTGTGCAGGCGTATCACCACCGGCTACCGCCCCGCCCTGCGCAACAGCCCGGTCGCCAACTGCACCCGCCGCTTCGAACTGTTACCCCTGCGCTACCCCGCCATCGGCGGCAACCCGGCACAACGTGCCCGCCTGCCGAAACTACCGGGCTATCTCAGCCCCTTTCAGGACGTCGGCGAGTTGACCCACTCCAGCTACGCCATCCGCCCCCTGCGCGAGGGCTTTCTCTACCTGCTGATCAAACGCCACAGCGCCCCTGCCTACGAGTGGCACAGCCAGTACCGCGTCGCGCCCAATGGCTCACTGCTGTACATCAGCGCCGACTCACCGTGGGAGCCCGCCCCCCTCACTGGCAATCTGGATGACATCATCCGCAGCTTCGGCTGGACCATCACCCTGTACGACCTCGACGACATCCAGGAGCTGCGCCCATTGTTCAGCCCCTCCCCGCTGACCCCGCGCATGCTCGACAATTACCGCCTGCTTGACGACGAATACCGCAGCAGCCTGCCTGCGATCGATATCGCCCGTTTCATCCAGCCCTCCGACGCCCCACCCCAGCCCCACGTGCTCAAGCATGACCAGCTGAATTGGGTGGCTGACTTCAAGGCACAGCACGATACAGACCTGCAGGCGCTGCTGGACCTGCAGCCGTTCAACAATGACCAGATCGTCTCGCCGCACGCCTCACGGCAAGCGCTGGCGCCGCTAATGAACCAGAGCAAACCCCGGGGCGCCGCCATCGTCATCGAAGACGCCCTCGGCATTACCCAGGAGCTCAACGCCTGGCGCAACGCCGCTGTCGAGGATGTGAAGACCAAGTGGCTGGAACGCACCGTGGAACCCGGCGTGGACAACGAGCGCAAGCTGCTGGTCGCGCAGTCGTTCCTGGAGATCGAAAAGCTCTACCCGCAGATGATGGCCGAGCAGATCGTCAAGCGCGAAGTCATGGCTGAAAACATACGCAACCAACCCTACGTGCACGCGGAGATCTACGCGTTTTCCGAACGGGCCAGGCAGCAGGCCGATGCCCATGATGAACGCATGAAGCCTCACCTGGCGCAGTTCGAGCGCGACGTCCGTGCCAAGGTCCAGGCCCGTCAGGAGGCTGGCGAGTTCAGCAAGAAGTTCGACCAGAAATACGGCCACCTGGTCGACCGTCAGGCCATGCACGATCAGCTCGAAGCCTTTGAGCAGGCCATGCAACAAGCCCAGCAAGCGGCAGAAGACCGCGCCAAGGACCATGCCCGCTGGGTAGTCAGCGAACGTTTGCTGCAAGCGCTGGACCGTTACGATAACGCCGACCTGATCAACGGCCTGGCCTTTGCCGAGCAGACCGGCCAGTGCGTGATCGGCATGGAGTTGAGTGAATGGGGCACCAAGGTGCTGGACCACTGGTGGCGCAGCGACGTGGCCGACCGGGGCAACCTGGCGATACGCGGCATCAGCTATAACCAGGACGACCTCCGAGAGGTGCTTGCGGCGCTGCTGGAAACAGCCAAGGCCGAACCACCCGCAGAATCCAACTTCACGCTGGCCGAAGGCCTTGCCAAACGCGCCCATGCCGCAGCGAATGCCTTTGCACGCATCAACACGCTGTATGAAGAACTGCAGAAGCGGAACAGCAGCGTCAGCATCGGCCTGTATGGATGGTACGTCGCGCTGGGGCGACAGGTACTGAGAACCGGGGCACCGAGCAGCCCAGACCGAGCGATGCACCATGGCCTGCGCCTGGCGTTGTTTGCTTCGGTACATGAAACGGCTGTCGAAATACGCGTGAGTGAAGCTGCACGAAGTGGGCAGCCAATCAATCCGCAACGCACCGGTGGCCAGATTGCACGGTACTTGGATCAAGCCTGGGCCGAAGGGCTAATGCAGGCTGATAACAAGCAAAGTGATTTCTATAAAGTTCGTGCTGCGGGCCTGATATGCCTCATCGAAGGCATGCTGATGGCCTTCAAAGCCCGCGAGCTGCCTGACAGTGATGCGCGGGTGAAGACCGAACTCTTGGCGGCCGCGATGACCACGGCTGCTGCGGGTTTTGAAATTGGGGCCAGCTATGTAGACCAAGTGGTCACCCGATACGGCGCTAACAGTGTGACTGGGAAAGGGGCGGCCGCAACATTGGGAAGGTTGAAGCTATGGGGGGCGGGATTGGCTGGTATCGGAGGTTCACTACTGGCGTGGTGGGATTTCACAGATTCGGTTGAGCACTTCAAAAGCAGCCAGAGTGGCGCTACCAAGCAGGCTCAAAAAAACTCGAGACTCTTGGCTGCTACGTATTTTGTAAGAGGAATGGCGACAATAACCCTTTCGCTAGCAGAGTTAGGAACAGCAGTCGCGATTGCAAAGCCTCTCTTCGAATACCTTTCTCATAATGCCAAAACCAAGCTGGCTAGGATGGTATCCACGTCCTTGAGAGAGCTTGCAAAAAAGCTCGGAACGCAAGCCGCTCGGCTATTACTTGCCCGCCTCATTCTTGGCGCTTTCTGGATCGGCCTGGTCCTGACAGTGATAATTTACATATTTGAAGACGACGCTTTGGAAAAGTGGTGCAAACGCAGCAGTTTCCGCCTTGCAAAGAACTTAAAACCGTTTGAAGAACAGGAAGAACTAAAGACCCTGCACACCGCATTCAGCGAGGTATTGTGATGTATCTGATCGAATGGGGTTTTTGGCAAATGGCTACTGAATCCGAAGCTGCGCGAAAAGCATATGAAGCAGAACTGACACCGAATGAGAAGCGTCAAGATTTGTATGAGGGCGAGCTGGATGAAGAAATGCACTTTCAGCCCGTTAGTGAAAACCCACGCGCAAGAGGCCCTGTATTCGCTTTTAACGACATCTTCTTAGACATTCGCTGTGGTGGCTCAGAAGAAAAGCGCGGCCTTATTACGCTCGCAACGCTCGGAGCCATCGCCCCGGCCGTTGCTGTGGGACTTTACATCACCACCGGGTTTATTTGGATGGACATCACAGACCCTGAGGGTCGCTCTGTAATCACTATTCTTACAACGCTTATAATGCTCTCAGTCACCTCGACCTTAGTGTATCTTTATTCAAAGTATGGAATTCACTTAACCCGACTAGAAATGCTGACTAGCCGTCACCTACTCATTCGCTTCAATCGAGCAACCCAACAAGTTCACCTACATCGACCGAAATACTGCGGCGGCATCGTCACTTTCCCCTGGAAAACAACCGGAAGCACAGCCATCGACCCAGAAGATGACTCACTCAGCTTGGGCATGCGACTAGGGCTAGTCTGGCACCCCAGCCGCACCGGCCTTCCCCACATGGAAATGGCCCTACTCGGCAAGCAAGGCCAAGGCGGCAGCGAACTGCGTGACGAGTGGGAATTCATCCGCCGCTACATGGAAGAAGGCCCACACGCCGTCCCCCGCCCCCGCCTGAGCACACAACTCCCCTCACCCATCCAGGCATTCAGCGCCCAGTTCGAGGGGCTCGGGCGTTTCTTCCGCAAAAGCAGCTGGTTGTTCAAAGTTATCCTGCTGTTCGTGTGGCCCGCTTTCGTCATCGTTGGCACCGGCCACTGGCTCAGCCTGCTGCTGTGCTGGCGACCGCGCTGGCCGAAAGTAATCCGCGAGGCCGGCATGCCCGGCAAGCCCGTACCACCCGTGACCACCCTGAGCGACTACCCACCCGCAATCCAGGAGCGCCTGCTCGCCAATGCCTACCGCTGGCAGCTCAAACCCGGCAAACGGCCTGAGAAAAAGCCACGTAAACCACGCAAGTCCAAAGCGGGAGAGAAACCGGCCAACCCCACAGAGTGATTGCGTCAGAACTCGAACGTGTACCCCACAATCACCCGGTTCTCATCCGCTGCATCGGCAAAATTCGAGCGCATGCTCGCATTGCGCCAACGCAGCGACACATTCCGGAGCGCCCCCGATTGCACCACGTAGGTGACGTCCGTGGTCCGCTCCCACTCCCGCCCTTCTCCGTCGCCAGCCGCCAGCGCCCTGCCCTTGACGCTGGCAATGCGCTGCGGGTCGACCTGGTCGCCCTTCACATAACGCACGTTGAACGTGAGCCCAGGGATGCCCACTGCAGCAAAGTTGTAGTCATAGCGCAGCATCCACGCCCGTTCGTTGGCCAGGGCAAAGGTGCTGACCTGCTGTTCGCTGAACAGGTAAGTATCGGTGCCACCCACGTAGGCGTATGCCGTATCGCCACGCACTTTCTGATACCCCCCGCTGAATGTATGGCCCTGCACGCTGTACCCGAAGTTGGTACTGAGGGTCTGGTTGTCGACTTCGCCCAGCAACGCCCGGCCCTGCTCCTGTGCATTGAACCAGCGCCACTCGGTGAACACATCCCCCGACCCGAGACGGGTCTTGAACTTGAACCCGGCAAAATCCCGCCGGAACAGGTCTTCGAGCGCGCTGGTGTGAACGCTCAGGGTCAGGTTGTCCAGCGGCTGGTAATCGACACCGGCGTAGCGCAGACGATCACTGGTGACCGTCGACGAATAGGCCCCTTGCTGCGCCATGGCGGTCAGGTCCTCGTAGTCGGTGGAGTCACGCAGTTTGGTGGCATCCACCTGCAGCAAGGTGAGCGTAAACCGGTTCAAGTCCTTGCTCACCAGTTGCGCACCGTTGAACCACTGGGGGAACAAGCGGCTGTTGTTGGACGCCAGTAACGGCAGTTGTGGGCTCAGGCCACCCACTTTCAACTCACTCTGCGCCAGCCTTGCCTTGAAGGTAGCCACAGCCTTTGTGTAGTCGTCCGCGGCGCGTTTGTCGCTACCCCGCGGCAACAGGCCGGAACCACTACGGTCGGGGGTAGAGTCCAGCTTGAGGCCCAGCATGCCGGCTGCGTCCAGACCAAAGCCGACCTGGCCGTCGGTGTAGCCAGACTGCAAGCGCAGCATGAACCCCTGGGCCCATTCACCGCGTCGCGATTGCGCGGCGCTGTCACCGTGAAAGTCGCGGTCGAAATAAAAATTACGCAGTTCCAGGCTACCGCTGGCGCCATCGATGAAGCCGGCCTGCGCGTTTTGACAGGCGCAGCAAAGCGCCCCGAGCATCAGCGATACTCGCCGGGAAGTAATGATCATGGGTGTGCCTTGTTCTTGTTGTTGTTCGAAGACTCAGCGCCAATCAGGTTCGGGGGTTGCGCACGTAGCGCATCACCACCAGGCAAGCGATCAGGATCAGCGGGGCGATGGACAACATGCCCATGGAGTTGCTACCGGTGAGATCATTGATCTTGCCCACCATCACCGGTGCGACGATGCCACTTAGCTGCCCGACCGAGTTGATTGCAGCAGTGCCGGTGGCAATTGCCAAGCCCGAGAAGGTCGATTGGGGGATGGTCCAGAAGATCGGGATGGCAATGAAGGTACCCGCGGTGGCCAGCACCAGCGCGGCCATCATCGCCAGCGACGAGTCGGCGTACAGGCACGCCAGCAAGTAGCCGATAGCTGCCGCCAGCAGGCAGTACACCAGGTAGCGCTTGCGCTCACCGGTACGGTCAGAGCGACGGGTCAGCAACACCATGCCCATGCAGGCCACCGCGTAAGGCAATGCCGACAGCACACCGACCCACAGCATGTCCTGCACACCTGACGACTTGATCAGGTGCGGCATCCAGAAGTTAAGGCCATAGGACGCAGTTTTGATCACGTAATAGATGAACGCCATGATCGCCACTTCGCGGGTCAGCAATACTCGCCAGATCGAGCCGAGGATGGGTTTTGCGGCACGTTTGTCCTGGGCCAGGTTCTCCGCCAGCAGGTCCTTCTCCTCGCGGCTCAGCCATTTCGCTGCCTCGATGTCACGGTCCAGCTTCCACAGCACCAGCAGGCCCAGCAGCACACACGGCAGCCCGGACATCAGGAACAACCAGTGCCATCCCGCGAGCCCCAGCACGCCGTCCATGGTCCCCAGCAAAAAGCCCGCCGCCGGGCCGCCCACCGCACCGGCCAGCGGCACCGCCAAAAACCACAGGCCATTCATCTTCGCCAGGTGCTTGCGGGGGAACCAGCATGCCAGGTAGAACAGGATCGCCGGGCCGAAACCGGCCTCCATCACGCCGATCAGAAAGCGCAGGAAATACAAAGTGTACTGGGTATAGGCAAACACCAGCGCCGCCGTTGCAAGGCCCCACGACACCATGATCCGGCAGATCCACGCCGGTGCCCCGTAGCGCTTGAGGCCAAGACTGCTGGGCACTTCGAACAGCACATAGCCGACGAAGAACATGCTAGCGGCCAGGCCATAGGCGGCATCGCTGAGGCCCAGCTCTTGCTGCATCTGGGCCTTGGCGAAACTGATGTTGATGCGGTCGAAGTACGAGAACAGGAAGCAGATGATGGCCAGCGGCATGATGCGCCAGGCCACACGGCGGTACAGCAGCAGTTCATTGATGTGACTGTCGTTGCGCTCGCGCGCCAGTTCGCCGGTCATGGCAACCATGGTGGATCTCCATTCTTGTAATTATTGGAGAGCAGCGACGCATCGAGGGGCGCCGCCAGCAGGTTTTTCAGCGGATGCGGATCAGTTTCTCCTTGAAGCTCTGGCCTTTTTCGACGTACTCGGCGGCGTTGCGCTGCATGCTGGCGATGGCCTCGGCCGACAGCTCGCGCACCACCTTGGCAGGTGCACCCAGGATCAGCGAGTTATCGGGGAATACCTTGCCCTCGGTGACAATGGCACCGGCACCGACCAGGCAGTTGTTGCCGATGACCGCGCCATTGAGCACCACCGCCTGGATGCCGATCAGGGCACCATCGCCAATGGTGCAGCCATGCAACATCGCCTGATGGCCGATGGTCACGCCCTGCCCCACCGTCAACGCAAAGCCGGGGTCGGCATGCAGCACCGCACCTTCCTGCACGTTGCTGCGCTGGCCGATACGGATCGGTTCGTTGTCGCCCCGCAGTACGGCCTGCGGCCATACGCTGACCCCTTGCTCGAGGGTTACGTCGCCGATCACGGTGGCGTCCTCGGCAACAAAAGTTTCCGGGTGCAGGTTGGGCGCCAGGGTGTCGTATTGGTAAATCGCCATCTCAAACCCTCCTCAAGCTGCGTCGTCGATTTTTAGCACGCCGGCCGCGCACAGCTCGGCAATGTGCTCATCGCTGTAACCCAGTTCGCGCATCACCTGGCGGGTGTGCTCGCCAATCCGCGCTATCGCCCGGCGTGGCTGCAGGCGCTGGCCGTCCAGCGACAGCGGTAGCAACGGCATCGGTGTGTGGCTGCCGTCTTCAAGTTGCAGCTCTGCCATACCGCCGCTCTGTTGCAGGTGCGGGTCGTCGAATAATTCTTCCGGGCGGCGGATGGGCGCAAAGGGTATGCCGTTGGCCTCCAGTTGCAGGGCCAATTGCCCGGCGTCGAGTGACGCGAACACCTCGGCCAGGTGCGCCAGCAGCCGTGGCCGTTGCAACACACGGTCGTTGTTACTGGCCAGTGTCGGGTCATCAAGCAAGGTGGTCTGCCCCAGCACCTGGCACAGCGCGTGCCATTGCCCTTCACCGGTGGCGGCAACGAACATCTGCTCGCCACCGGCGAAGGTGAACACGTCATAGATGGCCCAGGCACTGATGCGATTGGGCATCGGCGCTGCTGCCTCGCCGGTGACCACGTACTGCTGCATGTGCTGGGCTGCCAGCAGCACGCAGTTCTCGTAGAGGGCACTTTGCACCTCTCGGCCGCTGCCGGTGGTGTGGCGCTCGTTGAGGGCCGCCAGCACGCCAATGGCGCCGAACATGCCGCCCATGATGTCGTTCACCGAGCTGCCCGCGCGCAATGGGCGGCCCACTGGCCCTGTCATGTAGGCCAGGCCGGCCATCATCTGCACCACCTCGTCCAGCGCCAGGCGGTTGTCATAGGGCCCGCTGAGAAAGCCTTTGTGCGAGGCGTAGATCAGCCGTGGGTTGCGCTGGCGCAGCGCGGGGTAGTCCAGGCCCAGCGTGTGCATGCGACCGGGTTTGAAGTTTTCGATGAACACGTCGGCCGTATCGATCAGTTGCAGGACGGCCTCGCGGCCCTCGGGGGTTTCGACATTCACGGCGATGCATTGCTTGTTGCGGTTGAAGGTGCGAAAGAAACCCGCCCCCGCGCCCAGCAGACGGCGCGTGCCGTCGCCGCGCACGGGTTCGATCTTGATCACTTCGGCGCCAAGGTCACCGAGGATCATGCCGCAGGTCGGGCCCATGACCATATGCGAAATTTCGACGACGCGGATGCCGTCCAAGGGAAGTCTGGACATCGTGGTATTCCTCGTTCAGGCGGGTCAGGCGGGGTCGGTGGCGTCAGCAAAGTTCAGCGGTAGCCCGGCGCGGGCGATGCAGCCGTAAAGGGGCTCGCCCGGCAGCGCCTCGCTCAGCACATGGCGCGACTCGATCAGTGCAGGCAAATTGATCCCGGTGTCGTAGCCCATGCTCTGCAGCATGAACACCAGGTCTTCGGTGACGGTATTGCCGGAAGCACCAGGGGCGAACGGGCAGCCCCCCAAACCTGCCAGGGAGGCGTCAAGCTCGCGGATGCCCTGCTGCACCGCGACGAGGCTGTTGGCCAGGGCCAGGCCACGGGTGTCATGAAAATGCGCGGCCTTGAGGCGCTCACCGGCAATCGCCCGCACGGCCTGAAGCACCACCGCCACCTGGCCCGGGTTGGCGTAGCCAGTGGTGTCACCCAGCGAGACAAGGTCGCAACCGGCTTCGATCACATGGTGAGTCAGTGCACACAGGTCGGCCAGCGGGACATCGCCCTGACGCGTGCAGCCAAAGGCAACCGACATGCCGGCAATGATCTGCACATCATGCAGGGCCATTTCAGTACGCAGCTGGCACATGCGCCCCAGTTCTTCGACCATTTGCATGGGCGTGCGGCGCACGTTGGCCAGGCTGTGCGCCATGCTGACCGATACCGGCGCGACGATGCGATGGGCGCCAGACTCAAGTGCGTCCCTGGCGCCGCGCAGGTTCGGGGCCAACACCGTCACCTGCAGGTCGGGGTATGTGAGGGCGTGGGCCACCACTTCGCGGGCATCGGCCATTTGCGGCAGCAAGCGTGCCGGTACGAAGGAAGCGACCTCCATGTGGCGCACGCCGGCGGCGTACGCGGCGTCGACCCAGCGGCGTTTGGCGGCCGTTGGCATGGTCGTCTGCAGGCTCTGCAGGCCATCGCGCAGGCCGACTTCGTTGATTGTTATTGTTGTCATCTCGGTCTCTCTGGCTGAAGCGTTGCGCCAGACTAAGAGCTGGATGACGAGCAGAAAAGACGTGTTTCACGGGCTGATCCATCGTCAGCCACGATGGATCAGCCCGCCACCTGCCAGGGCGGTGCCCGCAGCAGCAGGTGGTCAAGCAGGCGCCGTGCCGACAGCGAGAGCGTGTGACGGGCGCGCATGCAAATGACGAATTCGCCAAGCGCCCAGTCGTCAGTCAGCGGAATGACCCGCAGGTCGAACAACGCAGCATAGCGGGCCACGGCTTCTTGCGGGAACACCGCCAGGCCAAGGCCGAACTGCACCAGCCGGTAGGCCGCGTCGAACGACGATACATACGAACGAAAGCACAACTCTTTGCCCGCCTGTGCGGCGCTTTTACGCATGAAGGCGTTCAAGGTAGCGAAGGCCGAAAGACCCAGGTGGTCGTAACTCAGGGTTTCCTCGAAGGCAATCTGGCTGCGGCCGGCCAACGGGTGGTCAGCAGCAACGATCACGGCCAGGTGATCCTGCCGGTACGGTACGAACTCCAGGTCACCCGCCGCCATGGATTTGCGGCAGATGCCGAGGTCTGCATTGCCCTCGGCCACGCCACGAACGACATCGGTGCTGAAGCGCTCTTCGATATCGGCCTGGATCAGTGGGTTTTGCAGCATGAACGCCGACAGTTCCTCGGGCAGGAACTCCATGATCGACGATACATTGGCCAGCACCCGCACATGGCCGCGCGCGCCGTCGGCGTACTCGCTCAGCTCGCTGTCCAGGCGCTCCATGGCGCGGGTCATTTCCCGCGCATGGCGCAGCAGCGCCAGCCCCGCCGGGGTAGGCTCAACGCCGCGCTTGCTGCGTTTGAGCAAGGTAGTGCCAAAGCGTACCTCGATGTCAGAAATACGTTTGCTGACGGCGGAGGGCGCCATGAATGCACGCTCGCCAGCGCGGGCGATGGTGCCTTCTTCGCAGACGACGATGAACAGGCTCAGGGAAAGGTGGTCGAGGGGTTGCATCGCTTGACTCGGCTGGGGAAAGGGACCGCCGGTGCAATGTAGCAAAAACCATATTTGCTGCGAAAACTGGGTTTGAATCACTTGCCCCAATCCCCAACCTTGGGGCAACGCAGCCCATTGCCAGCCGCCTCCAGAATACGTCACGAAAAGGCTCGCCCCCTTGCTCCACAAGGCCCGCACCGCAAAATTCAAGTATTGGCACAGCTCTTGCCGATCTCCTCCCAGACGCCCCAAGTCCATGGGCCCGTTTGCAGGAGGAATTGACTCATGCACCGACCGATACCCCACCCGCTGGCAGTGGCGATTTTCGCCGGCATGCTCCAGCTCCCGGCGCAGGCTGCCTTGAATGCTGTCGATCCAGGCGCATACGTTCCCGCCAACGGCGGCTTCCCCGCCTGGTATCAGGACAGCCACGGTCGTACCCTCGACCTGTGCCTGACCAAGGCGGTCAGCTCCAGGGTTGCCGGCGCGCCCGGCGCACCGTCGTACATGTGCACGCTGCTGCCCACACCCGGCGTGTTCGACGATACCCAACCCATCGCCTTCCCCACCAACTTCCCTGACGAAGCATTCTGGTTCACCGCCGACGCTGCCATCGTCGACGCCGCCCGTGGCATCGACCTCAGCTACGGCACGGCGATCGAAGCGGCATTTGCCGCCGAAGAACCGGTTGAGGGTGACCAGGTCAGCTTCGCCCGGGTGCGAATCCGGGTCGATGTACCCACCGCCGGCACCTACGTGGTCACCCACCCCTACGGCGTGGAAGTGTTCGATGTGCCTGCCGCCGGCCGCCGGGCGATCAACATGACCCGCGACATCGGCATCGCCGGCGCAGGCGACTTCACCGGCGCGCTGAAGGGCGACGTCGGGCCTTTCCTGCGCAGTGTCAACGGCCCCTACACCGAAGGAAATGAACGCTTCATCGGTGACCCGAACCTTGAGGAACGGGTAACCGGCAGCCCGTTCAACACCAACTTCGTGCGCATCGAAGGCCCTGGCGGCATCGACCTGCGCACTGAACTGTTCGCCATTTCGGGCAAGCTTTCAGAAGTGGCCCTGCCAACCCCACTGATGCCACAGCGCAGCACCTACTCCCGGCACACCGAAAACGGCGACTTGCGCGCCCAGCAAGACATCTTCGTGATGGCCCCGCCGCCGCCAGCCAGCGTCACCCTGACCAGCCAAACGCCCAACCTGAACCTCACCGAGGCCAACGGCACTGGCGCCTGGTACGCCCAGTCGGCCCTGAACCCGGCGGCCGGCACCCTCGTGACACTGACCGCCGACAACAGCGTGTCGATCCCCACCAGCAGCCTGACCACCACCAACATGCCGCTGACCGACCTGCTCACCATCACTCAGGCCCAGTACCGCCTGTCCACCGGCGAGCTGACCCTGGTGGCCAGCACCAGCGACGAAACCACCCCGCCCGTGCTCACCGCACAAACCGGCAACGGCACGTTGATCGGCAACCTGGGCGGCACCGGCGCCGTGAAGACGTTGAGCATGACCCTGTCGCCCATCCCACCGGCCAAGGTGCAAGTCACCAGTGCCAATGGGGGTAGCGACACCGAAGACGTGGTGCTGGTGCCATGAACAGACAAAGGCTCAGCCTTCAAGGAGGCCGCATGAACACTTGGTCGCGCCGTGCGCTGTTCGCCGCCGGTTTTTCCCTCACCGTTACCAGCGCCGCCTTTGCCGCGTTGTCTGATGTCGACCCGGGGCCCTACACCTTCGCCACTGGCGGCTACCCGATGTGGTACAAGGACAGCCTCAACCAGTCCCTGGAACTGTGCCAGTCACGCGCGACCAGTACCCGGGTGCCCGGCACACCGGCCGCACCGTCCTACATGTGCACCCTGCTACCAGAGCCCGGCATCTACGACGATGCATTGCCGCTGGTGTTCCCCGACAACTGGCCGCCAGAAATGTTCTGGTTCCTGGCCGAAGCCACCATCCCTGCCGTTGGTAACAGCGGCTACGAACTGGATGCCTACGTTGCCGGCCTGGAAGCAGCCTTTGCTGCCGAGAACCCGGTAGACGGCGACCAGCAGAGCTTCGCCCGTATCCGTATCCGTGTGTCTGTACCCCGTGCCGGTGTATACACCATCACACACCCCTACGGTGTCGAGACCGTGAACGTCACCACGCCCGGTCGTCGAGCGATCAACATCACCCGCGACATCGGCATTGGGGCACCGGGCAACTTCACAGGGGCGCTCAATGGCGCTCTCGGGCCATGGCTGCGCGGGGTGGGCGGGCCTTACACCGAAGTCAATCCGGACACCGGCGCCACCGAAACCTTCATCGGCGACCCTAACCGGCCGGAAGCCGTGGCCGGCAGCCCGTTCAACACCAACTTCATCCGCATCGACGGCCCCCCCGGTCGCATCGAGACCGCGCTGTTCACGGTCTCGGGCAAGGTGCTGGACCCACGCGCGCAAACCCCGGTCACCCTGGAGCGCGCCACCTACTCACGCAATGGCAGCGGTACCCGTGTGGAAGTGTTCGCCAAAGCGCCGAAAGAGGCCAGCCTGTGCATGCGCAATGGCCTGGCACTGGTCGGCACGCCGCCATCGCCCTGCCAGTTCACCCTGACGGCAGACAACAACGGCCTGTTCTTCCACCAACAGCTTGGCCAGACTGCACCGCCTGCGGTGGTAGTGGTCACGGCCAGCAACAGTGCCGGCGGCACCCAGCCGACCGCGTTGTCGAGCAAGCTGACCGACGTGGTCAAGGTCAGTACCGCGCGATATGACTGGGCCAACAAGCGCCTGCTGATCGAGGCCAGGTCCAGTGATGAGGTAGCGATCCCCGACATGCTCGCCCAGGGTTACGGCCGCCTGTCGAAATCGGGCACGCTGCAAAGCATCACGATCAACGACGTGGCGCAACCGCCAGCCACCGTGACAGTCAAATCTGCCCATGGTGGTGCTGACGTAGAACCGGTGCTCGTGGTCGGCAACGCCCCCGTCGAGGCGGCCAACCAGCCACCGCTGGCCCAGGCTGACATCGGAAGCACCAGTGTCGGTATCCCGCTTACCCTCAACCTGCTGCTGAACGACAGCGATCCGGACGGCAACGTGCCACTGACCATCAGTGACCTCACCCAACCCGGTACCGGCCTTGGCGGCGTCGTGCTCAACGGTACCACCTCGGTTACCTACACCCCGCCAGCCGGGGCTACGCAACCGCTGGTGGCCACCTTCAGCTACCGGGCGGTGGATTCCAAAGGCCTGAAGTCGGAACCGGCCACGGTCACGATCAACGTTGCGCCTAACCGGGCACCGACCGCCAACCCGGAAACCGTCGCCACCCTGGGCGTGCCATTGACCATCAACGTGCTGGCCAACGACACCGATCCAGAGGGCAACGTGCCGCTGGCCGTTGCTGCCGTCACCCAACCGGCTGCCGGCCGGGGCACGGTCAGCACCGACGGCACCACCGTGACCTACACCCCACCGGCCACGGTCACTGCAGCCTTCACCGCCACCTTCACCTACCAGGCACGTGACTCGCTGGGGGCGCTATCCACCCCGGGTACGGTCACCGTCAACGTGTCGCCACGGCCTGCCGCCGAAACCTTCGCAGTCACGGCAGCCACCGTCACGGCGCGCTCCAACAACCGGTACAACTGGGACATCAGCGGTACCTCATCGGTAACCACGGGCAACGTTGTCACCGTCCGGGTCACCACTACCACCGGCGTGCAAACGCTGGGTACCACCACGGTACCCGTGACCGGCCGCTGGCGACTGGCAGTGAGCAACAGCACCACGATCATCCCGACCGCCGCGCCGACGGCAACCATCACCACCAGCCCGGGTACCACCCGCACCGTCAACGTGGTTGTGCAGTAAAGGCGGGGAAACGCCATGAAGCGCCTGTATCCACTGCTGTTCAGCCTGGCCCTGGCGGGCCAGGCCAGCTGGGCCGATGACCTGATGGACAACGCCGACCTTGCACCCGGCAATGACCTCGGTGAACCGGTGATCATCCGCCTGCTACCGGTCGGCGCCGGTCAGGCTGCAGTGATCGAGCAGCAAGGGTCAGGCAACCGCGCCGCCCTCGACCAGAACGGTCAGGCCCTGCTGGGCCGCATCGTCCAGGCCGGCGGTGCGCAGGAAGCGTACATCTTGCAGGAAGGCAGTGACCTGATGGCAACCATCAGCCAACAGGGAAAGGGCAACAGTGCGTCGATCCGACAGAGCGGCAGCAGCAACAGCGCAGCCATCGAGCAGATCGGCAACGACAACAGCGCCAGCATCGTGCAGTCCGGTTCGGGCCTCAGCAGCTCCGTGAGCCAGACCGGCAATGGCCAACATGTGCAGATCACACAATACCGATAGACCTGGAGGCACCACCATGTACAAGCTCGCCCCTTTAAGTGCCGCTATCGTCCTGGCCCTCGCAGGTCAGGCCATGGCTGCTGACAGCACCTCATCGCAGACTCAGGACGGCAAGGACAACATCGCCGAGGTCAGCCAGACCCAGGCATCCTTCGCTTCGGCCACGCAGAACCAGACCGGTAAAGGTCACAACCACCTGGCGGTGCAAACCGAGAGCACCAGCGATATCCAGCAGAGCGCCACCGGCCAGTACAACGCCGGCTACGCCGAGCAACTGTTCGAGAACGGCAGCCAGATTACCCAAACTGCCGGGGGCAGCTACAACGATGCCTTCGCTAGCCAGTCGGTAGGGATGAACAACGAATCGCTGCAAACCCAGCAAGGCGTCGGTAACAAATCCACCGTGTGGCAGGACACCCAGGAAGGCAGCAAAGCCGCCAGCTGGCAATCCGGCCAGCGCAACGAGGCCTTCCTTGAGCAGACCTTCGGTGGCAGCAACAACCGCAGTACCGTCAACCAGACCGGCCAGGACAACTATGCAGCCGCCGAGCACCTGAACCATGTCGATGGCGACATCCAGGTCTACCAGGATGGCCACGACAACTGGGCCTACGGCGACCAGCGTGAGGGCACCGGTGGCACCATTGGCATTGGCCAGTACGGTGGCGGCAACTCGGTGGAAGTGTGGCAGGACACCCAGGTCGGTAGCCAGGCTTCCGTGGTCCAGACCGGGCAGACGAACGAGGGCTATATCGACCAGAGCTTCGGCACCGGCAACAAGGTCAGCCTGACGCAGCAAGGCAATGCCAACGCCAGTTGGTCGGACCAGTTCGAAACCAATAACGCGACCGCCACCATCACCCAGACCGGCAACAACAACCTGCATTTCACCTACCAGAATGGTGAAAACCTCAACCTGACCATCAACACCAAAGGCAATGGCAACAGCATCACCGCCAGCAACTGGAAAGGCGCCAAGATGGGTGGCCAGTTCGGCACCAACCAAAGTGCCACCATCAACCAGACCGGCAACGGCAACGGCGTCAACCTGACCCAAAAAGGCGCTGACCAGGTGGCCACGCTGACCCAGACGGGCAAAGGCAACCAGATGCAGACCAAGCAGGACGACGTCAACAATGAGCTGTATTTCGAGCAGAACGGCACCGACAACATCCTGATCGCCGACCAGCGCGGTACCGACAACTATGCCTACGGCAACAGCCAGGGCACCGGCAACACCATTACCCTGGACCAATCCGGCTACAGCAACCAGAGCTACACCAACCAGCTGTACGGCAGCGGCAACGAAGCCACCATCAAACAGACTGACAGCATCAACGTCGCCTACGTGACCCAGGGAGGCCAGGGCAACAAGGCGTTCGTCGACCAGAGTGGTATCGCCCAAACCGCCACCATCACTCAGCTGGGCAGTGCAAACCTGGCCACCGTGACCCAAAAGTAACCCGCTCCCCCTTGAACCGCGGTGCTCCTCTCCCTGGTGCCGCGGTTCCTTTTTCGCTCACACCCTCTGCCCGGTATATGCATTCCCTGCAGGATCAGCCTTGTGCTGCGAAAGGGCCTGCAGGACTGGCACATCGTTGGGAGGCATACCGGCCTCTTCGCCGCACAAGGATGCTCCTGCGGGGATTGCAATTGCAGGGATACAATATCCACTCCCTCGAACCTGTGCGGTGCCATGATCCAGTCCGACCTAGACCTGTTCGGCCCCCAGCCACAACGCCTGGCCAGCCATACCGTGCTTTTGCCCGGCTTCGCCCTGGCCGAAACCGAGCCGCTGCTCGATGCGCTGCGCCCGGTGCTGCGTGCAGCGCCCTTCCGGCACATGCACACGCCCGGTGGCCTACGCATGGCTGTAGGCCTGACCAACTGCGGCACGCTGGGTTGGGTGAGTGACGAACAGGGTTACCGCTATAGCCCCAACGATCCGCTCAGTGGCAAGCCGTGGCCTGCACTGCCCCCGGTTCTGCTCGCGCTCGCCGCCCGCGCTGCGGCGCTGGCCGGCTTCGAGGGCTTCGTGCCGGATGCCTGCCTGGTCAACCATTACCTGCCAGGCACACGCTTGAGCCTGCACCAGGACCGCGACGAACGGGACTTCGGGCAGCCGATCGTGTCTGTGTCGCTGGGCCTACCGGCAGTGTTCCTGTTCGGCGGCCTGCAGCGCGCCGACAAGCCCCGTCGCATCCCCCTGAGCCACGGCGATGTGTTGGTCTGGGGCGGCGAGGACCGCTTGCGCTTTCACGGCGTGCTGCCCATCAAACCCGGCGTGCATCCGCGCATGGGCGAGCGGCGGATCAACCTGACATTGCGCAAGGCGGGGCCCTGAACAGGCCCCGCTTCTACCACCCGGCGCAAAACAAGATGAATTCACATGAAACATGTTGAACATCCAGGCCAGGCAAGCTTCAAATATCAAGCCGCCTTCCTTGCCTGGAGCCTGCCATGTCGAACCCACTTAGCCCCTCAAACCGTTGCCACGGAGCCACTTACCGATGAAGATGCCTGGCCGTGCCCCCAACGCCTCGCTGCAGCTCGATTACGTACGCGACACCCTTTTCGGCCCAGTGGCGCAGAGCGTGGAATGCCAGTGCCAGCTGGCCGATCTCAACCTTCAAGGTCGAGCGGGGCTGCGTCTGCATATCTGCCCGCCGCTGCCTGACAAGGTCGACCGTGCCCACAGTGTGGCCTTCGTCTGGGATGGGCGCAGTTATCATGGGGTGGTTCGCGACAAAGGCAAGTGCGGCGATGGCGGCCTCAACCTGCTGCTCGAGCTACAGTAAGCCGATCAACGGCAGCTAAACCAGCTGAACCGGCCGACCGCGGCGTCTCTCCATAGCAAAAGGGCCTCTGCCCGCCGGAGAATGCCATGAACAGTCCATTGCTCAAGCTCTTCACCCACCCCGCCGACGCCTGGCTGGATATTCGTCGGGCCGAAGAAGACCACCCACAGCAATACCTGCCGCGGCTGCTGGCCTTGGCACTGATACCCGCCGTGTGCCTGTTCATTGGCACGACCACCTTCGGCTGGAGCCTGGCGGCCGAGGAGCGGGTACGCCTTGGCATGGGTAGCGCCGCGCAACTGGCGGGGCTGCTGTATGCCACCACCGTTGTGGGCGTGATGCTGATGGGGGTGATGATCCGCTGGATGTCACGAGGGTTCGACGCACATCCAAGCCTGAGCCAGTGCATCGGTTTTGCCGCCTACTGCGCCACGCCGTGGTTCTTCGCCGGGGTAGTCGGGCTGCTGCCGATTCGCTGGTTGGCCTTCGTCGCGCTAATGGCCGCTTCGGCCTATGCAAGCGTCTTGCTGTATGGCGGTTTGCAGACATTCCTGCGGCTTAAAAAGGAACAGGCAATGCTGTTCGCGACATGCGTGTGGGGCGTGGGGCTTCTGGTTTTGGTAACCCTGCTCGTGGCGATGGTTCTGTTCTGGTTCAACGGCCTGATGCCAGAATACGTGCGCCCGGCCAACCTGGGCTGACCGGGGCAAACCAGGTGCACTCAAGCATGCGACCTGAGTGGCGCCGGGTGGCTGTTGCGCAGCGCATGCAACTGCCCCACGAGGTGGACCAGGTCACGGCAACTGTTAAGGTTGTGCAACGGAACCCCACTGAGGGTCACGCTCTTTTCGAGACTCTGGCCCTGACCCAGGCGGATGGTCAGGTTGGCGCCGTCCGGGCAGCTGACTTCACAGCGGTCGGGCAGGCATGCCTGCTCGATCATCTGCCGCATCTCCAGCATCGAAACTCCAATCAACGACATGGTACGACCCTCTCTGTGCGATGGCCTGTTGTGAGTGAGTACGCCTTTATCGGGCGGGGCGCCAATTGATATTGCCCATGCCCTGGCAGGCGTCCATGCGCCGGGGCAATGATGATGCGGGGAATCCCTTAGCACCTTAGTGGAAGATTGCGCTCGCGGGCCGAGGGTTCGAATGCAAAGCCTGACTTAACGACGAGCGGTGCCGGTATCACCAGCCACGGTTCAATGGCCGGCCCCTTCCCGTTCATCCTGCATCTGCCCAAACCGCCCGGCATGGAAATCGTCGAACGACTCGGCAATCTCCGCCTGGCTGTTCATCACGAATGGACCGTAACCGACGATCGGCTCGTCAATCGGCTCGCCGCTGAGCACCAGCACACTGGCGCCCTCCAGAGCCTCCACGGTGACATCCTCCCCGTCCCGGTCCAGCAGTACCAGGCTGGACGGGCCAGCGTCGCGCTCGCCATTGATGCGCACGTTACCGCGTAACACCACCAGCGCCGCGTTGCGACCGACAGTAACCGGCAGCTGCAAGGCCGTGCCGGCATTGAGCCGCAGGTCCCACACATCCATCGCGGTAAAGGTCCGCGCCGGCCCTGGGTGCCCCTTGTAGTCGCCGGCAATCACCCGCAAGCTACCGGCGTCGCCCTCCAGCGCTACCACCGGGATGTCGCTGGCCAACAGCGTCTGGTAGCCGGCCGCTGCACGTTTGTCACGCGCGGGCAGGTTGACCCACAACTGGACCATTTCCAGGGTACCGCCACTGCGGGCAAAGCCCGGGGAATGGAACTCCTCATGGATGATGCCATTGGCGGCGGTCATCCACTGCACATCACCTGGCCCGATCAGGCCGCCAGCACCCGTGGAGTCACGGTGTTCGAGCTCGCCCTGATAGACGATGGTCACGGTCTCGAAGCCGCGGTGCGGGTGCTGGCCAACGCCGCGCCGCGCCGTGGTCGGGGTGAAGTCATGGGGGCCAGCGTAGTCCAGCAGCAGGAACGGGCTGATCCGGCTGGCCAGGTTGTCGTAAGTGAACAGGCTGCGCACGGGAAAACCATCACCTACCCAATGGGCGTGTGGGCTGCGGTGGATACCCAGAATGTTTTTCATGAGAAGGCTCCTCTCTTGGCTGGGATAACCTTATCAATGATACGAATCAGGCGGTAGACGGGTTATTCGGCATACATCGTTCCACCTATGGAACAGTCAGCCCGGCAAGAAAGCGAGTACCTGCTCGGCCGCCATGGCCGGGTCTTCCTGCATGAAACAGTGCCCACCGGCAACTTGCCGGGCGGTTACATGCCGGTTGAGCGTGGCCAGGCGGTTCACCGAATGTGGCACGAAGGGATACGTCTGTTCGCCATACAGAATCCGTGTCGGCGTGCTGATCGCTGCAAGGCGCGCCCACATGCGTTTGGGGAATGAACTGAAGATTTCCACTTCCCGGCTGGGCCGGCACTTGAGCACCACTGCATCGCCACAATCGCCGATGGCGTGTTCGACATAAGCCTGCAGCGCTGCATCGGTCCAGCCCTTGAAGATGCCCCGCCCTTGCAGCAAGGCTAGCGCTGCCTCGCGATCAGGCCAGTGGCTGCGGCGGCTGGCGGCCTTGCGTGCCAATGCATGACGCTGGTGCAGGCCAACCAGTGCTGCCGCGCCCATCACACCCAGCATGCGACGACTGAACAACACGGGGTCTAGCAACACCGCACGCTCGAACAGCTCAGGTTCAGCGGCCAGGATCAGGCCCGTAAGCACGCCGCCAAAGCTGTGCCCCACGGCAAACCGCGGCACATCGCCGTACTCGCCACGCCCGGCCTGAAAGGCTTCCACTGCCAGCTCGGCAGTACGGTTCCACCCCCGAAACACCCCACCATGGTCACTGTCGCCATGCCCCTGAACGTCGCAAAGCCACAGGTCGAAATGTTCGCCCAGACGCATCAGCAACGGTTGGTAGGCCAGGCAACAGAAGCCATTGCCGTGCAAAAAATGCAGCAACGGCTTGCCACTGACAGGTGTTCGCCAGCCACGCAGGGTGAAACCTTCGGCGCATTCGTGGGACCAGGGTATCAACTGCATCGGCTTGCTTCACTCGCGGGGCTAAGAAAACGCCGATTCTACAAACAGCAGCGGGTAGAGTGAAATCACCAGCAACAAGGCCATCAGGACATTGAACAGCATCAGCCAGCGCGGGTTCTGCAATACGTTGCGCAGGGCGCTGCCGAACATTACCCACACACCGACGCTAGGCAGGTTGACCAAGGCAAACAAGGCGGCGATGACGATCACGTTGGTCACATAGCCTTGCGCCGGTGTGTAGGTGGTAATCGCACCCACCGCCATGACCCAGGCCTTGGGGTTGACCCACTGGAACGCCGCTGCGCCCCAGAACCCCAGCGGCTTGCGGGCGCTCGAGGAGGCCGTGCCGACTGGCCCGGAAGTGGCTATTTTCCAGGCCAGATACAGCAGGTAGGCGGCGCCGGTATAGCGCAGCGCCGTGTACAGCGGCGGCCAGGCCTTGAACACTTCACCCAGGCCCAAGCCCACGGCCAGCACCATGACCATGAAACCGATGCTGATACCCAGGGCATGAGGGACCGAACGACGCACGCCGAAGTTCACCCCCGAGGCCAGTAACATGGTGTTGTTGGGGCCGGGAGTGATGGACGATACAAAGGCAAACAGCACGAAAGCGATCAACAGGTCGGCAGAGGCAAGCATGGCGGGCATTCCACTTTCGTTATAGGTGCTGTCACACTAACGGAGTCGCCCTCTCTAGCGACCGATACAGTTATATTAAATTATTCAGATACACATCACTGTACCGCTAACCCGGATCAAGGAAGCCGTCACCATGAGCCTCACCATTCGCCCAGCCGTTCGCACCGATGCCGAGCAGATCCTGGCCTTCATTACCGAGCTGGCCGAGTATGAACGTGCCCGCCACGAGGTGGTCGCCACCCTGGCCGACATCGAGCACAGCCTGTTCGACGAGGGCAGCACAGTGCGTAGTCTGATGTGCGAACGCGATGGCCGGGCAGTCGGTTTTGCCGTGTACTTCTACAGCTACTCGACCTGGCTCGGGCGCAACGGTATTTATCTGGAAGACCTGTATGTCACGCCTGAACAGCGTGGCGACGGTGCTGGCCGGCAACTGCTGCGACATATTGCCCGCGAGGCGGTGGCGAACAATTGCGGGCGCCTGGAATGGAGCGTGCTGGACTGGAACGAGCCGGCGATCGGCTTCTATCAGAAGCTGGGGGCCGAGGCGCAGGATGAGTGGGTCCGCTACCGGCTGGATGGCGAGAAGCTGGCGGCATTCGCCCGCGGGTGACACGCTTGCTGATGCGGCCCTATCGCCGGCAAGCCAGCTCCCACAGGTACTGTATAACCCTTTAGGGCACTGCTAATCCTGTGGGAGCTGGCTTGCCGGCGATAGGGCCCGGGCAGGTAAAGTTACTGCCGCCGCCACACTGCCCCGGCAATGTCGACCCGCTGGGGCAGTACCTTGTTGTCGAAGAACAACTGTGCCGTACGCTGCTGCGCCGCCACGATCTCATCACTCACCGGCAGCACGGGTGACGCCGGCCGGTGGCTGAAACTGCGCTGCACCACCGCTTCTGGCAAACCCATGAACTGTGCCAGCACGTGGATGCTCCCAGCCTCGTCGCTGCGGGTAAGTGCCTCGGCCCGGCTGATTTCGTCCAGCAATTGCCCGACAAAGGCGCCATTGGCTTCGACATAGGTGCGTGAACCCAGCATGAACGGCCCAATCAGCCCCAACCCTTGGCCGTCGGCCAGCAGACGCGCCTTACCCTCCAGGTCGATGGCGGAGTAGAACGGGTCCCAGATTGCCCAGGCATCCACGCTGCCCCGCTCGAATGCCGCCCGGGCATCGGCAGGCGCCAGCCACACTGGCTGAACATCACCAATGCTCAGCCCGGCCTTGGCCAAGGCACGCAATAGCAGGTTGTGGGCGCTGGAACCCTTCTGCAGGGCAATACGCTTGCCCTTGAGCTCCCCTACTGCCCTGATCGGGCTGTCTTTCGGCACCAGGATCACTTCAGCCTGCGGCTTGGGCGGCTCGGCCCCCAGGTACAACAGGTCGGCGCCGGCGGCCTGGGCGAAGATCGGCGGAATATCACCGGTAGAGCCAATATCAAGGCTGCCGATGTTCAATGCTTCAAGCATCTGCGGGCCCGCGGGAAACTCGATCCATTGCACGCGGGTGCTGGCAAAGCGTTGCTCCAGCAGCCGATGCTGCTTTGCCAGCACCAGGCTGATCGAGCCCTTCTGATAGCCAATACGCAAGGTGGCCGGGTCTGCGGCCTGGGCCGCGCCGGCCAAGGCCAGCATCAGCAGCATGGCAAAGCGTAGTAAGCGCATGGGTCATTCCTTCCAGTCGGTCGAGGGTTTTTCCCACAAGTTGATCCCGCCTTCCACAGCGTACTGGTCGATGGCGGCCAGTTCTTCGGCCGTGAAGGCCAGGTTGTCGAGCGCGGCCACGTTCTCGGTGATCTGCTCGGGCCGGCTGGCACCAATCAGCGCAGAGCTCACCCTTGGGTCGCGCAGTGTCCAGGCAAGTGCCAGTTGGGCCAGGCTCTGGCCACGCTGGCGGGCAATGTCGTTCAGGGCGCGTGCGCGGGCGATGTTGGCTTGCGACAAGTGCTGGGGCAACAGCGAGCCACCACCCGCACGGTTCACCCGGGCGTCGGTCGGGATGCCATTGAGGTATTTGTCGCTGAGCAGGCCCTGGGCCAGGGCAGTGAATACAATCACCCCGGCACCCAAGGCATCGGTGGTGTCGAGCAGGTCCCGTTCGATCCAGCGGTTGAACAGGTTGTACGACGGCTGGTGGATCAGCAGCGGTACCTTCAGGGCTTGCAGCAACGCCGCAATTTCAGCGGTCTTTCCGGCCGAGTAGGACGAAATGCCGATGTACAGCGCCTTGCCCTGGCGCACGATATCGGCCAGTGCGATGGCCGTTTCTTCCAGCGGGGTATCGGCGTCGAAGCGGTGCGAATAGAAGATGTCAACGTAATCCAGGCCCAGGCGCGCCAGGCTCTGGTCCAGGCTGGCGATCAGGTATTTGCGCGAGCTGCCGCCCTGCCCATACGGTCCCGGCCACATGTCCCAGCCGGCCTTGCTGGAAATGATCAGCTCGTCACGGTAGCTGCGCAGGTCCTCGCGCAGCAGCCGGCCGAAGTTGGTCTCGGCACTGCCATAGGGCGGGCCGTAGTTGTTGGCCAGGTCGAAATGGTTGATACCGGCATCGAACGCCGTGTGCAGCAAGGCGCGCTGGGTGGTGATGGGCGTGGCATCGCCAAAGTTGTGCCACAGGCCCAGGGACAGGGCCGGCAGCACCAGGCCGCTGCGACCGACACGACGGTAAGGCATGCGCGCATAGCGCTCGGGGTTGGCGGTGTAGCTCATGGTTGGCCTCGTTCGGCAAAGTAAGGGTTGGCTGGGCGCTGCAGGCCCAGGTGCTCGCGCAGGGTGTGGCCCTGGTACTGACGGCGGAACAGGCCGCGCCGCTGCAACTCGGGCACCACCTGCACAGCGAAGTCTTCCAGGCCCAGGGGCAGGTGCGGCACCAGCACGTTGAAGCCATCGGCGCCGCCGCCTTCGAACCAGGCTTGCAGCTCATCGGCGATCTGCGTCGGGGTGCCGACCAGGCTGTAGTGCCCTCGCCCACCGGCGATGCGCCGGCCCAGCTGGGCCAGGGTCAGCTGTTCGTTACCGGCCAGTTCGGTCAGCAGTTGCTGGCGGCTGCGCTGGCCATCCTCGGTAGGCGGCAACGCTGGCAGCGGGCTGTCCAGCGGGTAGCCGGAGAGGTCGAAGTTACCGAGCATGCGCCCGAGCAGGCCAACGCCGACCCGCGGGTCGACCAGCGCCTGGAACTGTTCGTACTTGTCCTCGGCCTGCGCCTGGCTTTGCCCCACCACCACGAACACGCCGGGCATGATCTTCAGCGATTGCTCATCCCGCCCATGACGCGCCAGCCGGCCCTTGAGGTCGGCGTAAAAAGCTTGTGCCCGGGCCAGGCTCGGCTGGGCGGTGAACACCACCTCGGCGCTTTGTGCAGCCAGCTCGCGGCCGGTTTCGGACGAGCCAGCCTGCACCAGCACAGGTCGCCCCTGTGGGGAGCGGGCGACATTGAGTGGGCCTTTGACGCGAAAGTGCTCGCCCACATGGTCAAGGGTACGCACCGCCTGCGGGTGGTGGAACAGGCCACTGGCCTTGTCGCGCACGAACGCATCATCGGCCCAGCTGTCCCAAAGCCCTTGCACCACCTGCTGGAATTCGCGGGCGCGGGCGTAACGCTCGGCATGTGGGATGTGCGTCTGGCGGCCAAAGTTGCCGGCCTCGGCGGCAGCGTCGGAGGTGACCAGGTTCCAGCCGGCACGGCCTGCGGACAGGTGATCCAGCGAGGCGAACTTGCGTGCCACATGGTACGGCTCGTTGTAACTGGTGGTGGCTGTGGCGATCAGGCCGATGCGTTCGGTGACTGCACTCAGCGCCGACAACAGGGTCAGTGGTTCGAAGTACACCGAGCGGGCACTGTGGCTGGCCAGCGGGTCGCTGGGCGCGGCGACGCTGTCGGCGACGAACAAGGCATCGAAGCACGCGGCTTCGGCGATTTGTGCGGTGCGCTTGTAGGTGGCGAAATCCAGCGGGTCGGCCGGTACGTCCGGGTGGCGCCAGGCGGCCACGTGGTGACCGGTAGCCATGAGGAAGGCGCCCAGATTCATTTGGCGGGGCATGTTGTTCTCCTTGAAATCTCGATTGGGGCCGCTTTGCGGCCCATCGCCGGCAAGCCGGCTCCCACAGGGAGCACGCAATTCATTCAGGCTGCGCTGTACCTGTGGGCGCTGGCTTGCCGGCGATGAGGCCGGTACAGGCCACAGGCCGCCACTCAGAAATCCTTGCGCAGTTGCACACCGAAGTAGCGCCCGTCATCCCGCGGTACTGAGCGGTAGATGTAGTCGCCGCCACTGGCCAGCATCTGCGCATACGATTTGTCGCCCAGGTTCTTGCCCAACAGGGCTACGCGCCAGCCGTCGTTGTAATCGGCCAGGGCAATGCTGGCGTTCCAGATGCCATAGGCGCCCTGCACGGTGTCCGGGTTCTGGTCGAGGCTGAACTGCACGGCGTCCTGCCAGCTGTAATCGCTGCTCAGCTCCACATCCAGGCCGTTGTCCAGCGGGATCACGTAATCGGCGCGCAGGTAGGTCTTCCAGTCGGGCGTGAACGGCAGGCGACCGCCATCGATGTTGCAGTTGGCCGCCGCACCCGCCGGGCAATTGAAGTGATCGACACGGGCCTTGGTGTAGGCCACGGCTGTCGACAGCTTCAGCCGCGAGGTGGCCTGGAAGCTGGCATCCAGCTCCACACCCTGGGTCTTGACCTTGCCGGCGTTGACCAGGCGGGTTACCACCTGGTTGGCCACGGTGTCGAAGAAGTTGGCCTGGTAGTTGTCGTAGTCGGTATGGAATACGGCCAGGTTGGCGGTCAGGCGATTATCCAGCGCCGTGCTTTTCAAGCCGATTTCGTACGCATCCGACGTTTCGGGCTTGAGTGCCTCGGTGTCGCGCGGCTGCATGTTGAAGAACACGTTATAGGCCGGCCCTTTGTAGCCGCGCGAGTACGTGACATAACCGGTCAGGTTGTCATTGAAATCATATTGCAGGCCGGTCCTTCCGCTCCAGCCGTCCTCGTCAACCGAGCCGGAGCTTGCGGTCGAAGGCTGGATACCGGTCACTGCGCTGGCCGAGGTGGAGACGCGGCGATGATCGTACTCAAGGTCGTCGTGGGTCCAGCGCAGGCCGAAAATGGCACGCAGGTCATCGGTGAAGTTGAAGGTGTTTTCACCGAACAGCGCGACACTGTCGTTGGTGGTGGAATAGTCGGCGCGGCCACGGTTGGCCACGCCGCCATTGACCGACAGGCGCTGGTAGGTCTCGTTGGACGTGCCATGCATGTAGAAGGCGCCCAGCACATATTCGTTGAACTGCCCTTTGGGCGAGGTCAGGCGAAACTCCTGGCTGTACTGGTCATAGTCCACCGTGCCCTTGTCATGGGACGCCGTGACCGGCAGCAAGGCACGCCGGTCGCCGTCCTGGTACTGGGTGTTGTCCCAGCCCCGCCAGGCGCTGATCGACGTCAGGGTGTAGTCGCCCAGCTGCCAGTCCAGTTGCGCCGAAAGCCCCTGGTTCTCGTCCTCGACGTGGGTCTTGAAGTCGCTGTTGATGTCGCGGTTGTGGGCACTTGGCGTCACCGGGCGCAACTGGCTGGCAAATGCGGCACTGGCGCTGGTGATGACGCCGCTGGGCAAGGTGTCCTCGCCCTTCATGTAGTCGGCGATCAGGGTCAGGCGCACGTCTTCGTTGGGCTCGAACTCCAGCTTGCCGCGGGCGCCTTTGCGTGCATAGCCATTGACGTCGTGGCCATTGGCAACGTTCTCGACATTGCCATCGTAGTCGCCCCACAAGGTGCTCAACGAACCCTTGAACTGCTCGCTCAGACGCCCGCCAATCCCAAAACGCAGGCGGTTCTCGTCGCCAGCGCCAAAGTGCGAATAGTCCACATAGCCCTGGGTCTGTTCGGGGACGGCCTTACTGACCACGTTGAGTACACCCGCCGAGGCGTTCTTGCCAAACAGGGTGCCCTGTGGCCCGCGCAATACCTCGATGCGTTCGAGGTCGAGCAGGTCGAGGGTCGACTGCCCCGGGCGGCCGAACACCACGCCATCGACCACCGTCGCCACGGTGGGCTCGACGCCGGGCGAGGTAGAAATGGTGCCCACGCCACGGATGAACAGCGAGGTGTCCTTGTTCGAGGCGCCGGCGCGGTAATTGAGGGTAGGCACCTGCTGGACGATGCTGGCAACGTTGTTGCGGTTGTCGCGCTCCAGCTGTTCGCCATCGATAACCGACACCGCCACCGGCACTTCCTGCAGCGTGGCTTCGCGGCGCGTGGCGGTGACGGTGACCGCGCCTAATGCAGCGGCCTGCGCAACCCCCGCTTCGGCCGGTTCGGCTGCTTGGGCACCTTGGCCAAAAGCGGCCAGCAAGATGGCTGCGGCCAATGGCCGACGTTGCGTAGCGGGGAACGGTGTACGGCTTTTGTGCATGGTGCTCACTGCCTCGGGAAACCAGACCAGGCCCCATCTGACGGGGCCGACACGAAGTTGCTGTGGTTGTCTGGTCTCGCTCGTGCGAGTGGCAGGCGATTGCCAACAGCTGCGCTTGTTAGCGCTAACATGGGCAAGTATCAGAGGGCGTTGCTTAGCACGTCAAATACTTAAAAGTCAGATTGATATGCAATAAAGCTATTTGCCAACCCACTTCCCGTTAGCGCTACCATCGCGCCATTTCCCCAGGAGGCAGCCCGGTGAGCCAGGCCAAGGATCCCCCCCGCAAGCGCCGTGGCGCAGGCCGTGTCACCCTCGCCGAGGTGGCACGGGCCGCTGAGGTTTCGGCTATCAGCGTGTCGCGCTACTTCAACCAGCCAGACCAGGTTTCGCCGCCTTTACGCGAGCGTATCGAAGCCGCCGTGCAGGCGCTGGGCTATGTGCCCAACCTGGTCGCTGGTGGGCTGGCCTCGGCCCGTGGGCGCATTGTCGGCATGGTGATCCCGAATATCTCCGGGCCGATCTTCGCCCAGACTATCCAGGCGTTCAGCGACACCCTCAGCAGCCACGGCTACCAGTTATTGCTGGCCTCCAGTTATTTCAGCGAAGCGCAAGAAGAAAGCGCAGTACGGGCCTTTCTCGGCTGGTCGCCGGCAGCGTTGGTGGTGACCAGCCATTTCCACAGCCCGGCCACGGAAAAGATGCTGGCCGACGCAGACGTGCCCGTCGTGGAAATCTGGGACTACCGCCCTGAGCGGGCGCCCTTGCAAGTGGGTTTCCTTCATCACCAGGTAGGCGTGCAGGCCTGCCGCTACCTGCTGGACAAGGGCCACCGGCGCATTGCCTTCGTGCAAAACAGTGCGGCCGGCGACCTGAGTGCGCTGGAGCGGCGCGATGGCTATATTGCGGCATTGCATGAAGCCGGGCTGGAGCCTTGGGTGTTCGTGCCCGCAACCGACTGCGCACCGTTCGAGGCGGGCAAGCAGGCAATGGAAGCATTGATTCGTCGCCAGCCACGGCCCGAAGCGATCATCTTCGCCAATGACAACCTGGCTGCCGGCGCCCTCCTGGCGGGCCAGCGCGCCGGTTTGCGCCTGCCCGAAGACATGGCCATCGTCGGCTTTGGCGACTACCCCTTTGCCGACATGCTGTTGCCCAGCCTGACCACCCTGCGCCCGCCCTCGCGGGCAATTGGCGAACTGGCGGCGTTGCGGGTGCTGCAGCACCTGGGGGTGGTAGCGTGTGAGGGTGAGGTGCAACGGCTTAACCTGTTGGCGTGTGAGTTGATTGCCCGCGAGAGCGCGTGAGATGCACAGGCGCTGTGACAACCCGGCCATTGAGGATTATTCTCCTACGGTATGTCCCACCGCCCCAATATGTGAGCGCCGAATATGAAAATCGATGACATGGACGCCTTCGTGGCGGTCATCCGTTGCCAGTCGACCAACCTCGCCGCCGAGGCCCTGCAACTGACCCAGCCGGCCATCACCCGCCGGGTGCAAAACTTCGAGGAAGACCTGGGCGCCACCCTGCTCGACCGCAACACCAAGCCGCTGAAGCCGACCCCCATGGGCCTGCGGGTGTACGAGCAGTGCAAGGCGATCTTGCGTGAGATCGACTCGCTGCGTGAACTGGTGGCCAACGACGGTGCCCCGTCCGGGACCCTGCGCCTGGGCGTGCCGCAAACCCTTGGCGATGTGGTGCTGCTCGATGCCTTGGCACAAATTCGTGAAACCTATCCCGACCTGCGCACCCAGGTCACCAGTGGCTGGGGCAGCAGCCTGATCGCACGCATGGAAAACGGCGAGCTGGATGGCGCCGCGGCACTGTTCCCGCCCGGCAAGATCTTCCCCGAGGGCATCGCCAGCCAGTCGATCGCACGCATGCCGCTGCGCGTGGTGGCGGCCAAGGGCACTGTCGGCAAGCGCAGCCTCAAACTCAAGGACTGCTACACCCGTGGGTGGGTACTCAACCCCGATGGTTGCGGCTTTCGCGCCGGGCTGCAGCGCGCCCTGAGCGAGCAGGGGCTGAGACTGTCGATCAACCTGGAGACCTTCGGCACCGAGCTGCAGCTCGGGCTGGTGGCCAATGGGCAAGGGCTTGGGCTGGTGCCCGAGCCCTTGTTGCAGAACAGCCGCCACCGCGATGCACTGGACGTGGTCAATGTGACGGATTTCAAGCCGCAGGTGGATTTGTGGTTGTTCCACCCGCGCTACCTGGGCAACCTGCAGGAGCCGGTTGAGCAGTTTGGCCGGGTGGCAGGGCAGCAACTCTGCGGGTGAGCCGAAAGCGCAAGCGCTTGCGGGAGCGGCCTTGCGTCGCGATTGGGCTGCGCAGCAGCCCTTGGCAACTCAATCGCAATAAAATAACCAACACGCATAACTTGATCCAAAAGTAATTCTTACAACTAATAATTAGCATAGAACCAAAAAGACTTTTACAGCGCTCATCCATACGAATACGGTCTTAGAAAC
Organism: Pseudomonas sp. NMI542_15; assembly: GCF_021283425.1. Lineage (NCBI taxonomy): Bacteria > Pseudomonadati > Pseudomonadota > Gammaproteobacteria > Pseudomonadales > Pseudomonadaceae > Pseudomonas > Pseudomonas sp. NMI542_15. The sequence continues at coordinate 31,596 of NZ_JAJSRO010000018.1, forward strand.
CAACGTGTTCCAGGGATGAATACCCATGAGTCACCCCCCTTCTGCCAGCGCGCTTGCCGAACTCACCCAGGCCCTGGCCGCCAACGCCGAACGCTACGACCGCAGCGGCCAGTTCCCCGCCGATAACTTCGACCTGCTGCAGCGTCACGGCCTGCTGGGTTTCACCGTGCCGCGCCATTTGGGCGGCGGTGGCGCCGACCTGGCCAGTGCGCGCCAGGTAGTCGCCGCTGTCGGCAAAGGTTGCCCGTCCACCGCACTGATCCTCGTAATGCAGTATCTGCAGCACTTTCGCCTGCAGGACGAAGACCGCTGGCCCGAGCACCTGCGCCTGCAAGTGGCCCGCGACGCGGTGGCCGACGGCGCGCTGATCAACGCGTTTCGCGTCGAACCCGAACTGGGCACGCCCGCCCGCGGCGGCCTGCCGGCCACCGTCGCCCGGCGCACCGCCGAGGGCTGGCGGTTGTCCGGGCGCAAGATCTACTCCACCGGCAGCCACGGCCTGACCTGGTACCTGGTATGGGCCCGCAGCGACGACCAGGACCCACTGGTGGGCGGTTTCCTGGTGCGCAAGGACACCCCGGGCATCCGCATCGTCGAAGACTGGGACCACCTGGGCATGCGCGCCACCTGCAGCCATGAAGTGCAGTTCGACGAGGTGCTGATCCCGCTCGATCATGCCGTCAGCGTCAGCCCGGCCAGCGCACCGCGCGCCGAGCTCGACAGCACCGGCCTGCTGTGGATGGCAGTGTTGCTGCCTGCGCTGTACGACGGGGTGGCCCAGGCCGCACGCGACTGGCTGGTGCAGTTCCTGAACCAGCGGGCGCCATCCAACCTCGGCGCACCGCTGGCCAGCCTGCCGCGTTTCCAGGACGTGGTCGGGCGTATCGACACCTTGCTGTTCGCCAACCAGAGCCTGTTGAACGCGGCCGTGACCGGGCAGGTCGATCCGCGCCACGCCGGGCAGCTCAAGCACCTGGTCAGCCGCAACGCCATCCAGGCCGTGGAACTGGCCATCGAGGCTGCCGGCAACCCTGGCCTGTCGCGGCGCAACCCGCTGGAGCGGCACTACCGTGATGTGCTGTGCAGCCGCATCCACACCCCTCAGGATGACGTGGTACTCGGCCATGTTGGCCGCGCCGCCTTGGCAGAGGTGGCAGCATGAGCCATTCGATCATCGCCAGCCAGCTGGACGCACCGGCCAACCAGTACCTGCGCGAACGGTTGCCCGACCATGAGGTGATCGATATCGCCCCGGGCCAGTTGCATCTGGACGTTCCTGCCGACGTGTTCATCGTGCGCCCGATCAATGTACGCGGCAACCGCGTGGACAACCCTCCAGCGGGCTGGCCATGGTCGTTGCGCTGGGTGCAGGTGGTGTCCTCGGGCATCGACTTCTACCCTGGCTGGGTGTTTCAGGGCCCGCCGGTCACCAGTGGCCGCGGCGCCAATGCCGAGCAGGTGGCCGAATTCGCCCTGGGCCTGGTGTTTGCTGCGGCCAAGCAGTTGCCAGGCCTGTGGGTCAAGGACGCCGACTGGCGCCTGACCCCGCTGGCCCCCGTGCGTGGTCGCACCTTGGGCATCTTCGGCTTCGGCAGCATCGGCCAGAGCCTGGCACGCAAGGCGGTGGCGCTGGGCATGTCAGTACTGGCGCTGAACCGCCCAGGCCAGCCCATTGCCCAGGTGCCGGGCGTGCAGCGCGTCGACAACCTGCAGCAACTTTTTGCCAGCAGCGATCACCTGGTCATCGCCGCCCCGCTCACCCCCGCCACCCACGGCCTGATCGACCGTCAGGTGCTGGCCCAGGCCAAGCCCGGGCTGCACCTGATCAACATCGCCCGTGGCGGGCTGCTGGACCAGCAGGCCCTGCTCGAAGCCCTGGAAAGCGGCCTGATCGGCCGCGCCAGCCTTGATGTCACCGATCCGGAACCACTGCCGGCGGGCCACCCGCTGTACCAGCATCCTCGGGTGTTTCTGTCACCGCACACCTCGGCGATTTCCGAGGACGGTTACCCGGCCCTGCTCGATGCGTTTCTCGACAACTTCGCCCGTTACCGCGAACAGGCACCGCTGCACAACCTGGTCGACACCCAGCGCGGCTACTGAACCCACACTTATTGGAGAACACCATGACTGCACTGTCTGTCGTCATCGCCCAGGAAAACACCGTACGCCAACGGGTCAGCGCCGAAGAGTGGGAGGTGCGGGTCAAACTGGCCGCCGCCTACCGCCTGGCCGCGCTGTTCCGCTGGACAGACCACATCTACACCCACTTTTCGGCACGCGTGCCAGGGCCCGACGAGCATTTTCTGATCAATGCCTTTGGCCTGCTGTTCGACGAGATCACCGCGTCCAACCTGGTGAAAGTCGACGTGGACGGCACCATCATCGACGACCCGCTGGGCCTGGGCATCAACCAGGCGGGCTATGTGATTCACAGCGCGATCCACCGCGCCCGGCAGGACCTCAAGGCCGTGCTGCACACCCACACCCGCGATGGCGCGGCGGTGTCAGCGCAGCGCGACGGCCTGCTGCCGATCTCGCAGCACGCCCTGGCGTACTACAGCCGGGTGGCTTACCACGACTACGAAGGCGTCGCCCTGGACCTGGACGAGCAGCAGCGGCTGGTGGCCAACCTGGGCGACAGCAACATCCTCATCCTGCGCAACCATGGCCTGCTGACCGGGGGTGTCAGCGTAGAGCATGCCTTCCGTGAACTGCACGGGCTGGAGCGGGCCTGCAACATCCAGGTAGCGGCGCAGGCCGGAGGCAATGACCAGTTGCTGCATGCTGCGCCGACGGCGATTGCCAAGGTGCATGAGCAGTCCAAGCGGTTTTCCGACGGGTTGGGTGAAGGGATCCAGCGGCACTGGGATGCGCTGATCCGGCAGCTGGACCGGGAGGGGCTGGATTACCAGGACTGACAGGTTTTCTGTGGCCTCCAGCCCCCACAAGAACCCCACTGGATTGAGGCCTGTGGTGATCCTGTGGGAGCTGGCTTGCCGGCGATAGGGCCCGAACAAACACCTCATACCCCATTTAAGGATCACCCAATGCCCCCATTACACCTGGCCAGAAGCCTGCTGGCCTGCGCCACCCTGGCCTTCACGCTCGCCGCCTGCTCCCCCTCCGGCGAAGATGCCACCAGCAAAACCCTGAACATCGCCTTCTGGGGCGACAACACCACGCTGGTCAGCGTCGACCCGTTCCAGGTCTACTGGCTGGAGCACCGCGTACTGCTGCGCAACGTCGCCGAATCGCTCACTGACCAGGACCCGGCCACAGGCCGCATCATCCCTTGGCTGGCCAGCAGCTGGGAGGTCAGCGACGACGCGCTGCAGTACACCTTCCACCTGCGCCAGGACGTCTCCTTCAGCAACGGCGAGCGCTTCGACGCCCAAGCCGTGAAAACGGCCTTCGACAGCAACAAGGCCTTCGCTGCACAACTGCCCGCCACATTCGGCGCCACCTACCTGGCCGGCTTCGACCATGCCGAAGTGGTCGACCCGTTCACCGTCCGCCTGGTGCTTTCACGGCCCAACGCCGGCTTCCTGCAGGCCACATCCACCACCAACCTGGCCATTCTCGCCCCGGCCTCCTACGCGCTCAGTGCCCAGGAGCGTTCATTGGGCAAAATCATCGGCACCGGCCCGTTCATCCTCGAACACTACACCCCGGAAGTCGGCGCACGCCTGGTCAAGCGAGCGGACTATGCCTGGGCCTCGGCCAACGTCAAAAACCCTGGCGCCGCCCACCTGGACCGCGTGGAGATCAGCTATATCCCCGAAGAAAGCGTGCGCAACGGCCTGTTCCTGCAGGGCAAGGCTGACATCCTCTGGCCACGTAACCCGTTCTCCGAGGTTGACCTGAAGCTGTTCCAGGCAAAGGGTGCGGCCATCCAGAGCCGCTCGTTGCCAGGCCCGGCGCTCAACCTTTACCCCAACACCCGCAACGGCCGCCTGCTGGGTGACCGCCAGGTGCGCCTGGCCTTGCAGAAGGCCATCGACCGCACCAGCTATGCGCACACCGTCTACAACGCCGAATTCCCGGTGGTGACCGGCGTGTACGACGTGACCACGCCGTACTTCAAACCACAGACCAGCAAACTGGCCTACGACCCGCAGGGCGCCGAGCGCCTGCTGGATGCCGCCGGCTGGCGCAAGGGCGATGACGGCTACCGGCACAAGGACGGCAAACGCCTGACCCTGCGCTACAACCTCACCCCTGCCGAAAGCGCCGGTGATGTGCTGGTGCAGGACCAACTGCGCAAGGTTGGCATCGACCTCAAGCTGAACGTGCTGACCCGTGCCGAATGGGTGGCCGGCAACGCTTCGGGCAACTACGACCTCACCTCCACCTACATGACCCGCGCCGATCCGATCATCCTGCAGACCATCCTCGACCCGCGCGCCGCCAGCAGTGCCACCTTGGCCACCAATACTTACGAGCCACACGCACTGGCCCAGGCACAAACCTTGTTCGACAACGGCATTACCGCCACCCACGACGAACAACGCGCACAGGCCTATGGCCAGCTGCAAGACCTGCTGGTTGACGAAGCCTCGGCGTTCCCGCTGTACGAACGCGTGTGGCAAGCCGCCACCGCACCTCGGGTCAAGGACTTCCGCTGGACCGCCGAAGGTTTTGCCTTCCTCAGTGACATCCAGGTCGCGCAGCCATGAACCGCTACCTGATCGGCCGCATCGGCCAGGCGCTGCTGGTGCTGTGGGGCGCCTACACCATCACCTACTTCATTCTCTATCTGCTGCCTGGTGACACCCTGGCGATCATGCTCAGCGCCTCGGGTATGGAAGCCGATGGCCTGTCGCCCGAGGACCTGGCGAAGGCACGCGCCTACTACGGCCTGGACAAGGGCATTTTCGAGCAGTATTTCGACCTGCTATGGCGGGCACTGCACGGTGACCTGGGCCAGTCGTTGTCACTGAACCGCCCAGTGACCGCGCTGCTGGCCGAGCGCCTGCCGCAAACCCTGGCCCTCGCTGGCTTTGCCATCGCGCTGTCGTTGCTGGGCGGCATCGGCCTGGCCTACCTCACCGCCTACCTGCAATGGCAACCGCTGAAGGTGGCGCTGTCACGCTTGCCGTCACTGGGTTTTTCGGTACCGGTGTTCTGGATGGGGCTGCTATTGATCCAGGTTTTCGCCTTTGGCCTGGGCTGGTTCCCGGCCACCGGCAGCCAGGGGTTTGCCAGCCTGGTACTGCCGGCGGTGACGCTGGCCATCCCCAGTGCTGCGGTGTACGCGCAAGTGTTGCAACGCGGTTTCCAGGGTGTGTGGCAGGAGCCCTACATCGCCACCGCATTCGCCAAAGGCCTGAGCCGTGCGCAGGTGCAGGCACGACACGGCCTGCGCAATGCTGCCCTGCCAATTCTGACCCTGGTCGGTTTGCAGGTGGGCAACACGGTGTCCGGGGCCGTACTGGTCGAAACCATCTTTTCGCGCAACGGCGTTGGCCGTTTGGCCCAGGAAGCTGTGCTGCGCCAGGACATTCCGGTGGTGCTGGCGATTGTGGCGGTATCGGCGGCAGCCTTCGTGCTGGTGAACCTGATCGTCGACCTGCTCTACCCGTACCTTGACCCCCGAATCGCCCATGCCACGAAGGTGACCTGACCATGACCGCCGATACTCACCTCCTGTGTGCTGCCCCACCGTCAGCCACCTGGAAGCGCCGCACACGCCTGCAACGCTTGGGCCAGGCGCTCGCCCCTTTGCTGGCGCGACCAGGCTTCAGCCTGGCGCTGCTGGTGGTGCTGTTCGCCCTGCTGGCGGCACTGGCGCCGCACTGGCTGACCAGTTTCGACCCTTACGCCACGTCGCCGGTCGACAAGCTACGGGCCCCTGACGCCGTCCACTGGTTCGGCACCGACGAGCTGGGCCGTGACCTGTATACCCGCGTGGTGTATGGCGCCAGCCTGTCGGTGCAGGCGGCATTGCTGGCAGTTGGCATTGCCCTGGCAGGCGGCTTGAGCCTGGGCGTACTCGCCGGGTTTGCCGGCGGGCGTCTGGATGCCGCCCTCATGCGCCTGGTCGATGTACTGTTGGCCCTGCCCGGCCTGCTGCTGGCCCTGGCCATCGTTACCGCTATCGGTTTTGGCACGGTGCCGGTGGCGATCGCCGTCGGCGTCGGCATCATCCCCGGCTTTGCCCGCACCACCCGCGGCGAAGTGCTGCGGGTCAAGACCCTGCCCTATGTCGAGGCCGCACGCCTGGGTGGCGCCAGCTGGCGCCGCACCTTGCTGCGGCATGTGCTGCCCAATGCCTGGGGGCCTGTGGCCGTGCTGGCCACCTTGGACTTCGGCGCCGCCATCCTGGCCACTGCCGGCCTGAGCTTCCTCGGTTTTGGTGCAGCACCGCCAGCGGCGGAATGGGGCACCTTGATTGCCAACGGCCGGCACTTCCTGATCACCGCACCCTGGGTGTCGCTGCTGCCCGGCCTGTTCGTAGTCGCCGTGGTGTTCAGCCTCAACCACCTTGCCCGCAGCTTCGAGGAACACCCACAATGAACAACCAGCCTTTGCTTGTGGTACGCGACCTCAGCATCCGTTATCACGCCTCTGGCCAGACCACGCAAGCCGTCAAGCACCTTGCCTTCAGCCTGGGCCAGGGCGAAACGGTGGCCATTGTCGGCGAGTCAGGTTCGGGTAAGTCGACCTTGGCAAACGCCCTGCTCGGCCTGCTACCAGGCACGGCGCGCATCGACAGCGGCCAGCTGTGGGTTGACGGGCTGGATGTGGTGCGCGCCAGCGAGCGGCAGAAGCGCCAGCTGCGTGGGCGTACGGTGGGCCTGGTACCGCAAGACCCGATGGTCAGCCTGAACCCCACCCTGCGCATCGGGCAGCAGATTGGTGAGGCACTGGTGCTGGCCCAAGGCGTCCGCTCGCGCAGCGTGGATGCCGATGTGCTGGCACTCCTCGCCCAGGTTGGCCTGGACAACCCGGCCCTGCGCGCCCGCCAGTACCCGCACGAGCTGTCTGGCGGCATGCGCCAGCGGGTGCTGATTGCCATCGCCCTGGCCGGCAACCCACGCCTGATCATCGCCGATGAACCCACCAGCGCGCTGGACGTGACCGTGCAACGCAAAATCCTCGATCATTTGCAGCGGCTGGTGGCCGAGCGTGGCATCTCATTGCTGATCATCACCCACGACCTGGGCATGGCCACCGACCGCGCAAACCGCCTGCTGGTGATGAAACAGGGCGAGCTGGTGGAACACGGCTCACCTGCGCAGATCCTGAAGGCACCGCAGCACCCGTACACCCGCGCCCTGCTCAATGCCGCGCCGGCATTCAGTGCCCGTCGCCAGCCCCGGCAACCGCCGCCGGGCGCAAAGCCGATCCTTAGCCTGCAGGGGGTTGGCAAAACGTTCGCGTTGCCCAAGGTAAAAGGCCAGAACAACGGCTTTGTCGCGTTGCAGGGCCTGGACTTGCAGGTTCACCCGGGGCAAACGCTGGCCATCGTCGGTGAATCCGGTTCGGGCAAGAGCACCACCCTGCGCATCGCCCTTGGCCTGGAGGCGCCCAGCCAGGGCCGTGTGCTGTTCGACCAACAGGACGTCACCGGCCACGGCTGGCGCCAGTTCCGCCCCTTGCGCCGACGCATGCAGCTGGTCCAGCAAAACCCCTTCGCCGCCCTCGACCCGCGTTTCACGGTGTTCGACAGCATCGTCGAGCCGCTGGTGGCGTTTGGCCTGCTCAAAGGTGCGGCACTGGAGCAGCGCGCACGCGAACTGATCGAACGCGTGCACCTGCCTCTGCATTACCTTGACCGCCTGCCCCGCGAACTGTCCGGCGGCCAGCGGCAGCGGGTGGCCATCGCCCGGGCGCTGGCACTACAGCCAGAACTGTTGCTGCTCGACGAGCCAGTAAGTGCGCTGGATGTATCGGTACAGGCACAGATTCTGGCACTGCTGGATGAGCTGCAACGGGAGCTGGGCATGGCTTATGTGCTGGCATCGCATGACCTGGCGGTGGTAGCGAGCATGGCTGACCAAGTGCTGGTGCTGCGCCAGGGGCAGGTGGTGGAGCGCGGGACGGTGGCGCAGGTGTTCGACAGGCCGACGAGTGATTACACGCGAGAGTTGATTGCTGCCGTGCCTGGGCGGTTGGTCACTGTTGCAGCTTGAGTTTGAAGGCCTCGGGGGCTGCTTTGCAGCCCATTCGCGGCACAAGGCCGCTCCTGCAAGGGACCGCGTTTCATCAAGGCAACGCGGTCCCTTGCAGGAGCGGCCTTGTGCCGCGAATGGGGCGCAAAGCGCCCCCAGCAATCTCAGGTCAGCCTCAAACTCAAAATGCATATCAAGCATCATTAAGCACTGCTGTTATTTTTGTTTTTCATAATTAGCATAGAACAACAAAGCCTTTCACAACCCCGCCCCACACCCGCTAAGGTCACTCCAGACCGACCCCTTTCCTGGCGGAGGCCGTCCACCACGACCACCCCAGGAGCCTTGCACGCATGCCACCTCTCTCACCCGCACCCCTGCTTCATCTTCGCCCACGGGCCAGGTGACGCATGACTGTCCCCATTCCATTTGCAACACAACCCACAGGTACTCCGATGAGCAAACGACAAATCCGCCTGGGCGCCATGATCCATGGCGTCGGCCACGGCTGGGGCGAATGGCGCCACCCACAGGCGCTGGCCGATGCCAGCGTCAATTTCGGCTTCTACAAACAGCAGGCAAAGCTGGCCGAGGCGGCAAAGTTCGACTTCGCCTTCATCGCCGACAGCCTGCACATTCACGCCCGCTCCAGCCCGCACTACCTCAACCGTTTCGAGCCGCTGACCATCCTTTCGGCACTGGCGGCGGTGACCGAGCACATCGGCCTGGTGGCCACGGTCACGGTCAGCTACACCGAGCCGTTCCAGGTAGCTCGCCAATTCGCTTCGCTGGACCTGATCAGCGGCGGGCGCGCAGGCTGGAACGTGGTGACCTCCTGGCTTTCCGGCACCGCTGACAACTTCGGCAAGGCTGAACACCCGCCGCATGCCGTGCGTTACCGGATTGCACGTGAGCATGTGGATGTGGTCAAGGGGCTGTGGGACTCATGGGAAGACGACGCCTTTACCCGCAACAAGCACAGCGGCCAGTTCTTCGACCCGGCCAAGTTGCACACCCTTGGCCACCAAGGTGAGTTCTTCAAGGTCAAAGGCCCGTTGAACATCCAGCGCTCGCCCCAGGGCCAGCCGCTGATCTTCCAGGCAGGCGTATCGGAAGACGGCCGCAACTTCGCGGCGCAGAACGCCGACGCCATCTTTGTCAGCCCGGAATCGTTCGACGACGCCCACGCCTATTACCAGGACCTCAAACAGCGAGCCGCACGCCATGGCCGCGCCCCGGACGCACTGTTCATCCTGCCCGGCATCCGCCCCATCGTCGGCCGCAATGTCGAGGAGGTCGAGCAGCGCTACCAGCAGGCCGTCGACCTGGTGAGCATCGAAGATGCCCTGGTTGCCCTGGGCCGCCCCTTCAACGACTACGACTTCAGCCAACATGATCTGGATGCGCCCTTCCCCGATCTCGGCACCCTGGGCAACGACAGCCACAAAGGCACCTCGGACCAGCTCAAGCAGCTGGCCCGGGATGAAAGCCTGAGCCTGCGCGAACTGGCACTGCGCTTTTCGCGCCCGCGCAGGGACTTCGTCGGCACCCCGGAGCAGGTTGCCGATGCCTTGCAGCACTGGTTTGAAAACGGGGCTGCCGACGGCTTCATCATCAACTCATTGCTACCTGACGGCCTGCAGTACTTCACCGAACACGTGGTGCCGCTGCTGCAAGCCCGTGGCCTGGTTCGCCGTGAGTACAGCGATACAACCCTGCGCAGCCATTTTGGCCTCGACGTGCCAGAAAACCGCAACACCCTGCGCCGCAACCAGGCAGCGCTTGCCTGAGCCCCCCAGACAAGGAGTTTTGTTTCATGAGCCTCGAGTTCATCGGCCTCATCGGCCCGCAGGAAAGCAGCGAATCCCAGGCACCCCGTGGCCCGCTGGTTGATCTGGCGTTCATCAAGGCCTTCTCCCAGGCCCAGGAATATGGCGGCTTCGACAAGGCATTGCTGGCGGTCAACACCAGTGCGCCGGACTCTATGATCCTGGCCAGCTACGTGGCAGCACTGACCGAGCGCATCGGCCTGCTGGTCGCCCACCGCCCGGGCTTCCAGGCGCCAACCTTCGCTGCCCGCCAGTTCGCCACCCTCGACCAGCTGAGCCGTGGCCGAGCCTCGATCAATGTCATCACCGGGGGCGACAGCGGCGACCTGCAGCGCGATGGCGACTTCCTCGACAAGGATGCCCGATATGCCCGCACGGATGAATACCTGCAGGTACTGCGCGACACCTGGACCCGCCAGGAGCCTTTCGACCACCAGGGCATCCACTACCGCGTTGAAGACAACCTGACCTTGGTCAAACCGGTGCAGCATTTGCCCATCTACTTCTCCGGTGCGTCAGACGCCGCGGTCGAAGTGGCCGCCAAGCACGCCGACGTCTACATGATGTGGGGCGAACCGCTGGAGCAGGTGCGCGAGCGCATCGCCAAGGTGCGCAAGGCCGCCGCGCGCTACGGGCGCGAGAAGCACATCCGCTTCAGCTTGTCGTTGCGCCCGATCCTGGGGGGCACCGAGGCCGAAGCCTGGGCCCGCGCCGAGCGTATTCTGGCCGATGCCCAGGAACGCATCGGTATCCGCCAGGGCAACCGCCGCGAGAAAAACTTCGGCAAGAGCAACGCCGGCTCCGAACGCCTGGTGCAGCTGGCCAGCCAGCGCAAGGTGCATGACACCCGGCTGTGGACCGAGATTGCTGCGTTGGGCGGCGGTGCAGGTAACTCCACCTCGCTGGTAGGCACTGCAGACCAGGTGGCCGAGGCCGCACTGGCCTACTACGAGCTGGGGGTTACTACCTTCCTGTTCCGTGGGTTCGACCAACTGCGCGATGCGGTGGAATACGGGCAGGACCTCATTCCCCGTATTCGGGCGTTGGTAGAACAGCATGAGGCTGGACGCAGCACCCGCACAGCCTAGATCCCGACTCGCAGCACCGGCCTCTTCGCGGCGGTTCGACGCCTCGACGAGCCCGCTCCCACAGGAAAATCACTGACCTCAAGGCCTGTGCAATTCCTGTGGGAGCGGGCATGCCCGCGAAGAGGCCGGTGCAGGCAAACACTTTCCCAAACACCCTACGCCAGCCCTGTCAGAGCCTGGCGCCTAGTCGCCTGCGTGCTCCACCGTATTCCGAGGACATGATGTCTAGAACACCGCTTTTCGCCCTGCCCCTGGCCTGCCTGCTCACCCCGTTCGCCGACGCTGCTGCAACCACCGAAGACCAACGCCTGGACACTGTCACGGTGATCTCCACTGGCATGCGTGGCAACCAGCGCACCGTCGCCGACAGCCCGGCCCCCATCGACGTGATCAGCAACGAACAGTTGCTGCGCACCGGCCGCGCCGAGCTGTCCGAGGCCATTTCCAAACTGCTGCCCTCGTTCAACTTCGGCACCAACATCGCCGGTTTCCAGTCTGGCGTGCGGCCGCTGAGCAACCGCGGCCTGGGCCCGGCCTACACCTTGGTACTGGTCAATGGCAAACGCCGCCACAACAGCGCCGTGCCGGCCAGCGGCTCGACGGACAACAGCGGTGCCAACGCCGTGGATATCGACATGATCCCGGTCAGCGCGGTGTCGCACATCGAAGTCCTCAAAGACAGCGCGGCGGCTCAGTACGGCTCGGATGCGGTAGCCGGGGTGATCAACATCATCCTCAAAAGCGCCAGCAGTGGCGGCCATTACGAAAGCAGCTATGGCCAGCTGTACAGCGGCCAGGGCGAAACCATCAAGCTGGCTGGCGACCAGGGTTTCGGCCTGGGTGACGGCGGTTTCCTGCACCTGTCGGGGGAGGCACGCAAGCGCGGCACCGCCAACTGGATCGACAAAGCCGACCCTGGTTACCGGGCCTATTTCGAGGACGACCGCCAGGCCGCCTGGGACCACCGCGCTGTGAAGAACGGCGACCCCGACCTGCGCGCCTTCAACCTCGGTTACAACGCCGAACTGCCCATCAGCGACGACCTGAAACTGTATTCGTTCGCCACCTATGCCGAGCGCAAGCTCGAAGCCTTCAACAACTATCGACTGCCCAACAGCAACGCCTCGATCCCCGAGTTGTTCCCCGGCGGGTACTTCCCGCTCAACAACATCAAAGACACCGACTACCAGTGGCTGCTCGGCACCCGGGGTGCCGCCGGCGCCTGGGACTGGGACCTGTCCACCACGTACGGGCGCAACAAGAACCAGCAGTCCAGCGACCTCACCATCAACCCTACCTACGGCCCGGCCTCGCCAACCTCGTTCGATGACCTGGCGACTTTGCAGTTCGACCAGTGGGTAAACAACCTGGACATCACCCGCGCTTTTGATCGCGTGTTTGGCCTGGCCGTACCAACCCGCGTCTCGGCGGGCCTGGAACACCGTTGGGAGCGGTTCCAGACCTTCGCCGGCGACCCCGTCGCCTACGGCGTCGGGCCCTACACTTACCCGGCCACCCTGGCCGACGGGCGCCCCAACCCGCTCTACGCGCTGGCCAACGGCCAGACCGCCGTGGGCGCCCAGGCTGCGCTGACCATCCGCCCGGAAGACGAGGCCGATGTGAAGCGCAACAACTATGCCGCCTACATCGACCTCGGCCTGGACCTGACCCCGCGCTGGTACCTGGGCACCGCCGCGCGCGTCGAGCACTACGACGACAACTCGGGCAACACCGCCAGCTTCAAGCTCAATTCACGCTATGAACTGAGCGAAACCGTGGCAATCCGCGGCACTTTGGGCAGCGGTTTCCGTGCCCCGTCGCTGACCCAGAGCGGCTATACGGTCAGCGACAACCGCACCGCGCTGGACGCTGACGGCAATGTGGTGCCGGCCTTGCGCCGCACCGTGGCGCCTGGCAGTGCCGCGGCGCTGGCATTCGGCGGCGACAAGCTCGACCCGGAGAAATCGCGCAACGCCGGCCTGGGCCTGACCTGGCAACCGGCGCGCCGTACCAGTGTCACCCTGGACACCTACCTGATCGACATCGACGACCGCATCCTGTTGACCGAAAACCTCTACGACCGGCAGAACGGTGCCGGTGCTATTGGCGATATGCTCCAAGCACTGGGCCTGGCACGCACCACCTGGATCAACTACTACACCAATGCCTTCGACACCCGTACCCGCGGCCTCGACCTGGTAGGTGACCACACCAGCGAATTCGGTGCCTGGCGCGATGTGCGCTGGACCTTGGGCTTCAACTGGAACAAGACCACTGTGCGCGGCAGCCGGGGCACGCCCGCAGCGCTGGCGGCAGCCGGTATCGAGGTGGTCGGCCATGGCCGCGAAGGTGACCTGGTGGCGGCCTCCCCGAAAACCAAATGGGTACTGGGCAGTCAGTGGTTGCTGGGTAGCTTCACCGGCACCTTGCAGACCACCCGCTACGGCAAGGTCGAAACCTGGCAGCAGAATCAGGCCCAGGACCGCACCTTCGGCGCCAAGTGGATTACCGACCTGGACCTGTCGTACCTGCTGTTCGACAGCTTGACCGTCAGCCTGGGCGGCACCAACATCTTCAATGTACGGCCCGACAAGAACGGCGTGTACAACGCCAACGGCAACCAGGCGGCCTACGGCAACCCGCCGTTTCATCCAGGTGGCGGGTACTGGTACACCAAGCTGGCGTATGACTTCTGAAAACATCCTTTGGGTTTAGCGCGGACCTCAGTGGGAGCGGGCAAGCCCGCGAATCAGGCAGATGCGGTGGATGGCACCGGCTTTGCCGGTGTTCGCGGGCGAGCCCGCGCCCACAATGATTGGGCAAACTTTCACCCTGAGCACGGCAGTCACTCGCACACATGGCAATTGACGCAAACCCCGCCCCATGCTCTCCTTATGCCTCACGTTCAGGTGCCCCCCAGGGGGTGAAACGGGAAACCGGTGCGTCGCAGGCCCTCCATCAGGGCCGGACAAGTCCGGTGCTGCCCCCGCAACGGTAAGCGAGTGAAGCGTCTGTGCCACTGTGCCTTGTAGTCCGGCATGGGAAGGTGACGCTTTTCAGGAGCCCTGCTCCTCCTCGCAAGCCCGGAGACCGGCCTGGCGTTCATGAACACCCCGCGGTGGGCGGGCGCTGTTGCATTCCCCTGGGCGGCCACGCATCAGGGATGCCGCGCTTGCCCGTTGCCCACAAAAAGCAGAGGAACGCGTCATGCCCGTCACCAGCGCCAAGCCACACAGCCTTGCCACCCCCGTCACCCTCAGCCAGCGCATCGTCATTGCCGTTGGCGCAAGCCTGCTGGGCCTGTGCCTGGTGTACTTCGCCGGTTTCTCGCACATCGAGGCCGTGCACAACGCCGCTCACGACACCCGCCACAGCGCCGCCTTCCCCTGCCACTGAGTACGCCTGATGATCACGCGCATTGCCCGTACCGCGGGCTTCAGCGGGCTGCTTGCGGCCCTGCTGCTGACCCTGCTGCAAAGCTTCTGGGTCGCCCCGCTGATTCTTGAGGCGGAAACCTACGAATCCTCGGCCCCGGCCGCACACCACGAACATGGCGGCGAAGTGGCCGCCCATGAGCACAGCGCCGACGCCTGGTCGCCGGAAGACGGCTGGCAGCGGGTGCTGTCCACCACCGGTGGCAACCTGGTGGTTGCGGTCGGCTTCGCCCTGATCCTCGCCGCCCTCTACAGCCTGCGCGAACCGCAGCGTGCCGGCACCGGTGTGCTGTGGGGCCTGGCCGGTTTCGCCGTGTTCTGTCTGGCGCCAACGTTGGGGCTGCCACCGGAACTGCCCGGCACCGCTGCCGCCGACCTGGGGCAACGCCAGGCCTGGTGGATTGGCACGGCCAGCGCCACCGCCCTTGGCCTGGCCTTGCTGGTGTTCGCCCGGCACTGGCTGTTGAAGGCGCTGGGCGCCGTGTTGTTGATAATCCCCCATGTGATCGGCGCGCCACAGCCCGACGTGCATGAAAGCCTGGCCCCCGCAGCACTGGAGACTCAGTTCAAGATGGCCTCCTGGCTGACCAACGCTGCATTCTGGGTGGCCTTGGGCCTGCTCAGTGCATGGCTGTTCCGCCGTTCCAGCCAGGCCTGATGCCGGCCTTCTATGCCGGCTTCGGCTGCCGCCGAGGTTGCCCGGTGGATACATTGCAAACCCTGCTGCACCAAGCCTTGGCTAGCCAGGGCCTGGTGCTCGCCGACCTGCGCGGCATTGCCAGCATCAGCCTCAAGGCCGACGAACCCGGCTTGCAGCAACTGGCCGAACGCCTTGGCTTGCCCTTGGTGCTGTACCATAGCGCACAACTGCAAGCCTTTGAGCCGCTGCTCAGCCACCGCTCTGCCACAGCCCATGCCCACAGCGGCTGCTGGGGCGTGGCCGAGAGCGCGGCACTGGCGTTGGCCAGCCAGCGGCCCGGCTGCACCGCCGGGTTACTGCTGACCCGCCAGGTACTGGGCCCGGCGACCCTCGCCCTGGCCTGCTGAACATTTCGCTCCTCTTTCCTGCAAGGACTTTCCATGACGGTGTACTTCATCGGTGCCGGCCCCGGCGACCCTGAACTGATCACGGTCAAAGGCCAACGGCTGATTCGCCAGTGCCCCGTGATCATCTATGCCGGCTCACTGGTACCTGCTGCCGTGCTCGAAGGCCACAAGGCCCAGATCGTGATCAACAGTGCCGAGCTGCACCTGGAACAGATCATCGCCGCCATGCGCAGCGCGCACGAACAAGGCCAGGACGTGGCCCGTGTACACAGCGGCGACCCCAGCCTGTACGGCGCCATCGGTGAACAGATCCGCCACCTGCAGGCGCTGGGCATCGATTACCAGATCATCCCCGGGGTCACCGCCACGGCGGCCAGCGCGGCGCTACTTGGCTGCGAACTGACCCTGCCACAGGTGGCGCAGACGGTGATACTCACTCGCTATGGCGACAGTTCACCCATGCCACCTGGGGAGCAACTGGGCGACCTGGCGCGCCACGGCAGCACCTTGGCGATTCACCTCGGGGTCAAACACCTCTCGCGGATCGTCGAAGAACTGCTGCCGCACTACGGTGCGCACTGCCCGGTGGCGGTGGTACATCGTGCCACCTGGCCGGATCAGGACTGGGTGCGCGGCACCCTTGGCGATATCGTCGAACGCGTCGCAGCCAAAGATTTTCGCCGCACGGCGCTGATCCTGGTAGGCCATGTGCTAGGGGATACCCCCTTCGCCGAATCGGCCTTGTACCGTGCCGGGCATGCCCACCTGTACCGCCCTGGGGACTGAGCATTGCCAGTATTGCCGCCCGCGTAGCAGACTCCGGGTTCCCGCCTGCGAACAGGAGTCACGCCCATGCTGGAATTACGCCCCAACTGCGAGTGCTGCGATACTGACCTGCCGGGCGACAGCCCCGATGCGCTGATCTGCTCCTTCGAATGCACCTTCTGCCGTGCCTGCGCCGACACACGCCTGCAAGGCCGCTGCCCGAACTGCGCCGGCCAGCTAGTGCCCCGGCCGACGCGTGTCGGTCAGGCGCTGGCCAATAACCCCGCCGCCACCCAGCGTGTGAACAAAGCGCACGCCACCTGCGCCTGACGCCCTTCCAAACAGACATCGCCGCTTTCTCGGGGTGATGTCTTTCACGCTTCTTGTAGGATTTTTCCACAACAAGCACGCGGATTATCAACACTTCTATACTCGGCATTACCAAACTTCGGGATTGGTCGTATCTTGCAGCGCTTCCGATTAACCCACTTGCAGACGTATTCCGGAGTGATCCAGGAAGCGGACCACATCCCGACAGGAGTTTTCCACATGACAACCGTGCTGATCGTCGACGACCACCCCATTGTCCGACTGTCCTTGCGCCTACTGCTCGAGCGTGAACGCTTTCATGTTGTCGGTGAGGTGGGTAACGGCAGCGAAGTGGCTCAGGTAGCCCGCGATCTGCGCCCCGATGTAGTCGTGCTCGATATTGGCCTGCCCGGTCTGGATGGCATGGAAGTGATCAAACGCCTGCAAAGCCTTGAGCCGGTGCCCAAGATCATGGTGCTGACGGGCCAAGCCACTGACCTGTACGTACGGCGTTGCCTGGATGCCGGCATCGGCGCCTTCGTCACCAAGGAAGAAGACCACGAAGCACTGCTGTTCGCCCTCAAGGCGCTGGTCAAAGGCTATTCGACCTTCCCGCAAATGTCGGTCAACAGCAACTCGCTGGAAAGCGAACCGGTGCGCCTTGCCAGCCTGTCGAACCGTGAAATGGAGGTGCTGCGGCGCCTGGCGCGCGGTGAAAACAACAAGAATATCGGTACCCGCATGAATCTGAGTGCCAAGACCATCAGCACCTACCGAGGCCGGATCATGGAAAAGCTCAAAACCGAATCTCTGGTCGAGATGGTCGACCTGGCCAAACGCAACAGCGTCTACTGAGCGTTCGGCCGCCATGAAGCGCCTGCTGGCGTGCATGCTCCTGGCCATCGGCCTGGCCGCCCCCACCGCGCTGCTGGCCCGCAGCGAAGCTCGGCAACTGCTGGCGCGCTCTGTCAGCGCAGCAGCCCCACTGCAACTGTCCAGCGAAGACCGGGCCTGGCTGCAGCGACGTCAATACCTGGTGCTAGGCAGTTCGCGGCCCGACTATCCACCGTTCGAATTGAACGCCAGCCAACAGGACTACGAAGGGATCAGTGCAGACTACGCAGGTATCATTGCCGAACTGCTGGGCATACACGTCGAGGTGCGCCGATTCGATAGCCGCCACGAAGCCATCGCCGCGTTGCGGGAGGGCAGTATTGACCTTCTGGGCAGCTCCAATGCCTTCGAGGCGGCAGATGCCGAGCTTGAACTGAGCACGCCGTATGCAGACGACCTGCCGGTCATCGTCACACGCGAGGGGAGCAGCCTGAAGAACCAACCCGACCTCGCCGGCTTGCGCCTGGCCATGGTCGATCACTACCTGCCGGCCAGCACCGTACGCGGTCTGTATCCAAAAGCGCAGTTAAGCTTGTACCGCTCGACCCTTGCCGGGTTGGCAGCCGTCGATCTGGGCGAGGCCGATGCGTACCTGGGCGATGCCATCAGCACCGACTTCACGATTGGCAAGAACTATCAAGGCACGCTGAGAATCGACCACTTCTGTCAGGTTCCGGCTGGCGCATTTGCATTTGCCTTGGCCAGCGACAACCCTCGCTTGCATCGGCTGGTCGACATGGCGCTGGCCCGCATAAGCGAAAGCGAGCGCCTTAACATCCTGCGCCGCTGGAGCAGTGGCAACACCAGCCTGCTGTTGCAGCGCCACCTCACTGACTTGAGCAGCGAAGAAAAAGCCTGGATCGCAGCCCACCCCTACATCGATGTATTGGTCAACACTTCGCTGGCGCCATTGACGTTCAACGACGCCGAACACCGCCCAACCGGCATCACCCTTGACCTGCTGAAACAGATTTCATTGCGTACCGGGCTACAGTTCCGCCCGGTCGAAAGCGATTCGGCGCAGGCGATGGTCGAGCGCCTGGTCCGCGGCGATGCACACATGATCGGCGCCCTGGGCTACGGCGCGGAGCGCTCGAAACAGCTGCGCTATACCCGCCCCTACCTGGTCAGCCCACGCGTACTGGTTACGCGCAGCGACAGCACTTACCCCGCACAAACCAAAACGCTGGATGGCCAGCGCATCGCTTTGGTACGCGGCTCGCCGCAGAGGGCACTGCTGCAACAGCGCTATCCGCAAGCCAGGCTGGTCGAAGTGGACAACCCGCTCGGCCTCATGGAGGCCCTGGCCGGCGGGGCTGCCGATGTGGCCCTTGCCAGCCACATCAATGCCGCCTACTACATCAGCCATGTTTTCAAGGGCCGCTTGCGCATCGCCAGCGTACTGGATGAAGACCCGGCCATTGCGGCCTTCGCCGTGGCTGCGGACCAGCCGCAGCTCCAGGCCATTCTCGACAAGGCGCTGCTGAGCATTCCACCCGAAGAGCTCGACCAGCTGGCCAATCGCTGGCGCACCAGCACCCTGGTCAGCGACAGCGCTTGGCGCGATTACCGCACACTGGCCTTGCAGGTACTGGTGTTGTCGGCCCTGCTGCTGGCAGGCGTGGTGTTCTGGAACAGCTACCTGCGCAAACTGATCAATCAGCGCACCGAGGCCCAACACGCGCTGCAAGCTCAGCTGGCCCTGAGCCGAGGCCTGCTCGAACAGCTGCGTCAGGCAAAGGACGACGCCGAACAGGCCAGTCAAACCAAAAGTACCTTCCTGGCCACCATGAGCCATGAAATCCGCACCCCGATGAATGCCGTGATCGGCCTGCTGGAGTTGGCCCTGGAAGACAGCCGCGAGGGCCGTTGCGACGCCCAGACCCTGCAGACTGCCCATGACTCGGCCATCGGCCTGCTTGAACTGATTGGCGATATTCTGGACATTTCCCGCATCGAGTCCGGGCACATCACCCTGCAACCGGTGCCCACAAACCTGGTCGAACTGGTACGCGCTACCGTGCGGGTTTTCGAGGGCAACGCCAGGGCCAAGGGCTTGCTTCTGCACGCTGAGCTGCCTGCCGGGCCGGTCTGGGTGCTGGCAGACCCGCTGCGACTCAAACAGATCCTGTCCAACCTGATCAGCAACGCCATCAAATTCACCGACCGCGGCGAGGTGCAGGCCAGCTTGCTGACGCCCCCAGCCGATGGGCAAAGCCGCCTGCCAGTTGAACTGTCTGTGCGCGACACCGGCATCGGCATCAGCCCGCTTGATCAGGCCCGGCTGTTCCACGCCTTCGTTCAGGCTGACGGCCCGCGAACCCACCAAGGGGCGGGCCTGGGATTGGTCATCAGCCGCACCTTTGCCGAACTGATGGGTGGCAGCTTGAGCCTGCAAAGCGTCGAAGGCGTTGGCACCAAGGTACAGGTCAGCCTGCAATTGCCAACCTGCCCAGCACCAGAGCCCGCACAGCAACTGGACCCGGTAGCGGAACGCAGCACTGGCCCGTTGGAAATCCTGGTTGTCGACGACTACCCGGCCAACCTTCTATTGCTGGAGCGGCAACTGCACACCTTGGGCCATCACGTGACCTTGGCAGACAACGGCCAGATTGCCCTGGAGCGCTGGCAGGCAGCGCGTTTCGACCTGGTGATCACCGATTGCAGCATGCCGGTCATGGACGGCCACGAACTCACCCGTCGCATTCGCAGCCTTGAAGCCGAACGCGACCTGCCGGCGTGCCAGATCCTCGGCGTGACTGCCAATGCCCAGGCCGAAGAGCGTGACCGTTGCCTGGCCAGCGGCATGGACGAGTGCCTGTTCAAGCCGATCGGCCTGCACACACTCAAGGCCCATCTCCCCCAGGCCCGCGGCGCCCAAGAAACGCCACTGCACAGTAGCGGCTTCAACCTGGCTGAGTTGCGCCACCTCACCCAGGACGACAAGCAACTGACGCGTCATCTGCTGGAACAGCTGTCAATCAGCGTTGGCGAGGACCTGGCCGCCTTGCGGGCGCTGGCGCCCGGGGCCGCCGATGAGGACGTGCGTACCCTGGCTCACCGAATCAAGGGTGGCGCGAAGATGATCAGGGTGCGCGGCGTGGTGAAGGATTGCGAAGCCATCGAGAACGCTCATGCGCGGGGCCTGCCAACGGCTGTCGAACGTGAACGGCTGCAAATCAGCCTGCAGGCCCTGCTGAACGAACTGAAGGATGCGCTCAATGCAATTGCAACGTCGAGCTGATCTGGCTGATCGCATCCACCACGTGCCGTGAGCCCTGCTGGATTTCCATGATCACCGTACCGGCCTCATTGGCCAGCGCAACCCCATGACCGGTGCGGGTCAAACTCGATTGCATGCTGGCCACCGCCAGCAGTGACAGGTCGTGGTTCTGCCGTACAACGTCGACGATTTCCAGGGTTGCCTTGCTGGTCCGCGCCGCCAGGTTGCGCACCTCGTCGGCTACCACGGCAAAACCTCGCCCGTGCTCACCGGCGCGGGCCGCCTCGATGGCCGCATTCAGGGCCAACAGGTTGGTCTGGTCGGCAATTCCACGTATGGTCAGCACGATCTGACCGATTACATCCGATTGCTTGCTGACCGCGTCGATGCTGCGGGCAGCGTCGTTCAGCTCATGGGAAATCTGCTCGATTACCTGCACCGTCTGCTGTACCACCTCGGTGCCCTTGCGCGCGCAGGCATCGGTCTGCATGGAACTGGCATGGGCGGCATCGGCGGCGGTTTGCTGCGTGCTGACCTGGCGGGTGATGTCACTGGCGAACTTCACCACTTTGTACAAGCGGCCCTTGCTGTCGAATATCGGGTTGTAAGAGGCCTCCAGATAGACCATCTGGCCCTGCTTGTTGATGCGCTCGAAGCGGTGCGAATGGTACTCGCCGCGGTTGAGCGATGCCCAGAACTCGCGGTACTCAGCCGACTCGCGCTCCTGCGGCAGGCAAAACAGCCCGTGATGGCGGCCGACTACCTCGTCCAGGCGATAGCCCATGGTATCGAGGAAGTTCTGGTTGGCCTTGATCACGCGGCCTTGCGGGGTGAACTCGATCACCGCCATGGAGCGGCTGATGGCCTTGAGCAGGCTCTCGCTCTCGTGCTCCAGCACCACCCGCTGGCTGATGTCCGCTGCCACCTTGATCACACTGGTGACTTGGCGGTGCTCATCCAGCACCGGCATGTAACTGGCCTCCAACCAGACCTCACGACCGGCCTTGTCGAGGCGTTCGAATGTACCGCTGATGGCCTTGCCTTGGCCCAATTCGCGCCACAATTGTTGGTATTCGGCACTTTGCGCGTAGCCCGGCTCGCAAAACACCCGGTGATGCTTGCCACGCAGTTCGTCGGCGCTATAGCCCATGGCCTGGCAGAAACGCTCGTTGGCATCGAGGATGGTGCCATCCGGGGCGAACTCGATCATCGCCATCGAACGGCTGATCGCCGCCAATTTGGCTTGCGTGCCGCTCAAGGCCTGGTGAGTGCGCTGGATCTCAACCAAATCGGATTTGCGATGGAAATCGAACATGACGCCGGGCTCCTTTATGCGCGGTGTCCTGAGCATAGATCGCCGTTGGCGCCGTGCAAGCACAGTGCTATCACTTTAGGATTACTACATTAACAGGACAGAACGCCTGCACAGCTACGGGCTCCCGCTACGAACTCTCGCGCACCATCAGCTCAAAGCCCAGATCCTGCTGCGTATCCGCCACCCGCTTGCCATCGAGCAACGCCAGCAGCGCCTGCGCCGCGCCACGCCCAACGGCTGCCCGGGGCGTGCGAATCGAGGTCAGGCGCGGCACCATGTGGGCCGACGCCGGCAAGTCGTTGAACCCCACCATCGCCACCTGGCGGGGCACTTCCACCCCTTGGCGCAATGCCTGCAGCACCGCCCCCTGCGCCAGGTCGTCGTTGCAGAAGAAGATACCGTCGACATCTGGCGCCTGCTGCAGCAACTGGCTGAACAGCACACTGCCCAGGGCAATGGATGAAGGCTGCGGCGCCAGTACCTCCAGCTCGGCCGCCTGCAAACCGGCCTCAGCCAACGCCTGGCGGAAACCTTCGGCCCGCTGCATCACCCGTGGGTCGAGCTGCGCGGCAATGAACGCCAGGCGTTTGCGCCCGCGCTCGATCAAGTGCCGGGCCGCGGCGCGCCCGGCCTGCTGCTGCGAAAAACCGACCGACAATGCCCCTGGCTCGCCATTGAGTTCCATCATGTGCACACACGGCACACCGCTGGCGGTCAACATCTGCCGCGCCGCGTCGCTGCGCTCGAAACCGGTCAACAGCATGCCGCAGGGCTGGTAGGCCAGGTAATTACGGATCAGGTTTTCTTCTTCGGCAAGGTCGTAGTGATAGTTGCCGATCAGCACCTCGAGCCCACGGGGGCGCATGACCTCGTGAATGGCTTCCAGGGTGTCGATGAAAAGCTGGTTGGACAGCGACGGGATCAACACCACCACCGACTGGCTGCGAGCCGAGGCCAAGGCGCGGGCTGCCGGGTTGGCCACATAGCCCAGGCTCGCCGCTGCAGCGACGACCTTCTCGACCAGCTCTGGCGCAACCGTGCTGACCCCGCGCAAGGCGCGCGAAGCGGTGATGGGGGAAACCCCGGAAAGCCTGGCAACTTCTGCCAGGGTTGGACGACCTGTAGTACGGGAGCCGGTGCGGGTCATGGATGTTGTAATTTTACTACTTGCAAGGAGAGGGAACGGCCACTAAGGTAGCGCTGTCTCAGGACGCAGGCAATGTAATCTTTGGCGGCAGCCACCGCGCGCTCGCTACCAGGCGTCCATACTGCGTAAGGACAAGACCAATAACACCGGGGAGGTGGCTGTTCGTCGGCGACGAGACAGCGCTATCTCACCCCGCAGGAGGTACTGATGAATTCTCCCCTGTCCGCCATCGTGGTGATGGGCGTGGCCGGTTGCGGCAAAAGCTGCATCGGCGCTGCCATTGCTGCCAGAAGCGGCGGCCGCCTGATTGAAGGCGACGCTTTTCACCCTGCCGAAAACATCCGCAAGATGAGCGCTGGCATCCCGCTGGACGACAGCGACCGTGCCGGCTGGCTGGTGCGCCTAGGCCAGGAGTTGCAGGCCACCACCCAGGCCGGGGAACGCCCGATACTGACCTGCTCGGCGCTCAAGCGCCGCTACCGCGATACCCTGCGCGATGCCATGCCAGGGCTGGTGTTCGTATTTCTCGAACTGTCGCCCGCCGAGGCCGAAAAACGCGTGCTGGCGCGCCCTGGGCACTTCATGCCGGCCAGCCTCATCGACAGCCAGTTTACTGCCCTCGAATCGCCACATGGCGAGCCGCTCACACTGGCACTGGACGCCACCCAGCCCATCGATGCGCTCGCCGAAGCGGTAGACCGCTGGCTAAAGCGCGCCGGTGAGCAGGGCCTGGCGCAAACCGCCTGACCCCGCGGTTTTCCCGGCTCACCAAAGACAGCGCTACCTCGACCCGCAGGTGCGGGAATAGTTCCAAGACGCTACGCCAAAAACAACGATAAGATCGAGGCCTTCAAACCATGTTCGGACTGGCTACTGACACCTTTCTGCTGCTCGACGCGCTGGTTACCATCGTCGGGCTGATCCTGCTGATCACCCACTTCAAAGTGCACCCCTTCGTTGCCCTCACCCTCGCGGCCGGCTTCCTTGGCCTGACCTCCGGCATGCCGGTGGCCAAGGTCATGAAGTCGTTCCAGGATGGTTTTGGCGGTGTGCTTGGCTTCGTCGGCATCGTGCTCGCCTTGGGCACCATGCTGGGCAAGCTGATGGCCGACTCTGGGGGGGCCGACCAGATCGCGCAAACCCTGATCCGCGCCTTCGGCAAGAAGAACGTGCATTGGGCGATGATGTTCGCCGCCTTCCTGGTGGGCATACCGCTGTTCTTTGAAATCGGCTTTGTGCTGCTGATTCCGCTGGTGTTCATCGTTGCCCGGCGCTCCGGGGTGTCGCTGGTGAAAATCGGCATCCCGCTGCTGGCCGGCCTCTCGGTGGTGCACGGCCTGGTGCCGCCACACCCGGGCCCATTGCTGGCGATTGGCATTTTCCACGCCGATATCGGCAAGACCATCTTCTACGGCCTGATCGTCGCACTGCCCACCGCGATCATCGCCGGTCCGCTGTTCGGCAACTTCATCTCCCGCTACATCCCGGGCAACCCGTCCCAGGAACTGATGGACCAAATTGCCAAGGAGTCCGACCAGGGCAACCTGCCAAGCTTCAGCATCACCCTGATCACGGTGCTGCTGCCGGTCGCGCTGATGCTGCTGAAGACCTTCGCCGACGTGGTGTTGCCGGCCGAGCATATCGTGCGCCAGTGGATGGACCTGATCGGCCACCCCATCACTGCCCTGCTCGCGGCCCTGCTGCTGGCCTTTTACACGTTTGGTTCTGCCCGCGGCTTCAACCGCCAGCAGATCATGAAAATGCTCGACCAGAGCCTGGCCCCCACGGCGGCCATCGTGCTGATCGTGGGTGCAGGCGGCGGCTTCAAGCAGATGCTGGTGGACACCGGTGTCGGCAACGTGATCGGGCAAATGGCCGTGCAGGCGGAGATTTCGCCCATCATGCTGGCCTGGCTGGTGGCAGCGGTAATCCGCATCGCTACTGGCTCCGCCACGGTCGCCACCATTACCGGTGCGGGCATCGTGGCACCGGTAATCGACCTGGTACCGGGCGTGAACCGTGAGTTGCTGGTGCTGGCCACCGGTGCGGGCTCGTTGATCCTGTCACATGTGAACGACGCCGGCTTCTGGCTGGTGAAGCAGTATTTCAACATGACTGTAGCGGAAACCTTCAAGACCTGGAGCATGATGGAAACCATCCTCTCGGTGGTTGGCATCATCTTCATCATGTTGTTGGCGCAGGTGGTGTAACCGTTTATCGGGGTAATGGCACCTTGATGCTCAGGGTAGGGCCGAAGGAAATATCAGACCTACCCTAAGCCAAGGAGCCTGTCATGCCCCGCTCAAGCATTCTGCTGATTGCCCTGCTCGCCTCGCCACTGGCCTTCGCCGTCGGCACCGGCCCGACCTACCCTGACGATCCGCACAACCCGGCACCCCGGCCGGGCGTGGATAGCACCCTCAACCCGATCGAAAAGCCCATGCCGCGGGATACTGACACGCGCATTCAAGGTAACGACCCCGAAAGCCCGCCGGCCAAGCAAAATGACAACCGCGACCTGCCGGGGATGGATGGCAGCGGTTCGGAGGGTACCGGTCCTCAGGGAAATAGTGGCACCCGTACAGGTACCCCCTGAGTACGCTACTCAATGGGCCACCGCTCGACATTGCAGGTTATGTATTCCCTGTGGGAGCGGGTTCACCCGCCCGGTTGAGTAAGATTGACTGTTTGTTACCACTGGCGTTTATCAGGACGTGTCAGCCCCAGCTTCTCGATCCGGTAACGCAGCATGTCCCGCGACAACCCGAGCATCCGCGCTGACTTGGTCACGTTCCAGTCCGTACGGTCCAGCGTCTTGCACACGAGGTCGCGCTCCATGTCCGGCAGGCTGGTGCCTGGCTCCGGCTCGTGCCGCGGCATTTCGAACATCGCAGGTGCCGGCTGCGGCACCAATGGCTCGTCAATCAAGGTCATGCACAGGTTCAACTGGTGCGCCTGTATCACCTCATTCGGCGCCAGCAACACGGTCTGCTCAAGCATATTGCGCAGCTCGCGGACGTTGCCGGGCCAGCTATAGCCCAGCATCAGGCTCTCGGCTTCGGCGGAAAAGCGCAGGTTCGGCTTGCCATAACGCCGGCCATGGTGGGCCAGGAAATGCCTTGCCAGCAACAGGATGTCCTGACCACGGGCATACAGGCGCGGCACCTTAAGGGCGATGATGCGCAGGCGGAAAAACAGGTCGCGGCGGAACTTGCCCTGCTGCACCATCTGCTCCAGGTTGCAGTTGGTGGCGCTGATGACCCGCAGGTCAACCTTGCGCTCCTTCACCGCACCAATCCGGCGGATACTGCGATCTTCCAGCAGCTTGAGCAACTTGGCCTGCAACACCAGGTCCATCTCGCCAATCTCGTCGAGGAACAACGTGCCACCGTCTGCAGCCTCCACCAGGCCCAGCCGCCGCTCCTTGGCATCAGTGAACGCGCCCTTCTCGTGACCGAACAGCTCGGCCTCCAGCAAGTTGGCAGGGATCGAGGCGCAGTTGAATTCGATGAACGGCCCCTTGCTGCGAGAGCCGTCAAAATGCAGGGCCCGCGCCACCAGCTCCTTGCCGGTCCCGGTCTCGCCTTCGACCAGCACCGGTGGCAGGTCGTCGCAGGCCATGCGCCGCTCGGCATCCAGCACCTGTTGCAACGTGTGCTTGAGGGTGAGCATTACCGGCGAATCGCCGATCAACGCCTGCAACCCGGATTTCTGCGCCTCGCGTTCCTGGTAAAACGACAGCGTGCGCTCCATGCGTTCGGCCGCCAATGCCTTGTCCAGGGTCAATTTGAGCTCGGCGAGCACCACGGGCTTGGTCAGGTAATGGAAGGCCCCCTCCTTCATCGCCTGCACGGCGTCTTCGACATTGCCGTAGCCGGTCATCATGATCACTTTCAGGCCAGGTACCTGCGCCACCAAACTGCGCAGCAAGTCGTGGCCGCTCATGCCCGGCAGCGAGTTGTCAGTTAGCACCGCGTCGGGCTGAGCCCGCTTGATCTGCTCCAGCGCAAGCTCGGCGCTGTGGCACACGGTGACTTCAAAGCCCTTGAGGCTGAGGTAGGTGCGAATGTTGTCAGCGAGGATTTCATCATCCTCGACGACCAGGATGCTGTGCTCCATGTTCCCCTCCCGCTGCGATATTGAATGTAAGGCTGACGCGGGTTCCTTCCTCTTGGCGGCTGCTCAGGCTGACCGAACCGCCAAACCGTTCCATGATGCGCTTGACCAGGGCCAGCCCTACACCGAGGCCACCCTGCTTGGTCGTGAAGAACGGCTTGAACACCATCCGCTCCTGCTGTTGGCTCATGCCCTTGCCAGTGTCGGTAAGCACGAACTCGGCACGCTGGCCATCCTGTACATTGACCTGGGCAGTCAGCATGCCGCCCGCCGGCATGGCCTCCAGGGCATTGGAGAACAGGCTGTTGAGAATCTGCGTGAGCTGCAGCGGCTGGCTGGCCACCCACTGCTGATCAGGCCCTTCGAAATGGAAGCGCACACCATTGCGCTCGATCTGCTGGACGAACGCCAGGTGGGTGTCCTCGATGGCGGCCACCAGGTCCACAGCCTCTGCCTCGTCACTGACCGGGCGCAACGACACCAGCAAGTCGCGCACCCAGCGCGACATGCGGTCGACCTGGCTGATGATATCGGTGATGTTTTTCTGCGCCGCTGGGTTGGCGATTTCCTGCGCCAGTTCGGCGCTGGAGCGGATGTTGGCCAACGGGTTGCGCAGGCTGTGCGCCACAGCAGACGACATTTCGCCCAGCGCCACGTAGGTTTCGCTGGCCACCAGCCGGTCCTGTTGCAGATGCAGCATCTGCGCCGCCCGGCGTACGATCCAGAACAGCCCGAAGTAGATCAGCGCTCCACCCACCAGGGTCGAAGCCCAGATCAGTACATAGCCGCGCTGGATGCGCCGTATCAGGTCCTGTGGCTCCTTGTAGATCTCCACCATGGCCAGCACCTGTTCACCTTGGCTGTCGAACAGGGGGATGTAGTTCTCGATGAACAGGTAGCGCGGTTCACGCAGGAACTTCTGCTCCTCGCGGTCATCTTCAGCCTTGTGATAGCTGGCCGACACCGCCCTGCGCGAATGGAAAGCACGGTCCAGATCGCCATCAGCCTCTATCCGCTTGCCGATAAGCTCGACGTTGGTGGACCAGACGATGGTGCGGTCGCGGGCATAGACATTGGCCAGCAAAATATCAGGCAGGTGCTCGACATGGTCAAGAAATTCGACCCGGGTCGATTCGGCCAGCGCCGGGGCAAACTGCAGGTGCTGCTGGTCCAGGCGCGGGTCGAGCAGTTCGCCCATGGTGGTGCCCGGCGGCAACTGCGAATGGCGGACCTCGGCCTGGGCCATGGCCTGGATGAACTGCGCGGTCAGCATCGCATCACGCTGCACGCTATCGCGGACCACGAAGCGCGTGGACACATAACCCAGCCCGCCCGCCACCGCAGTGATGATCAACAGGCTGATGACTGAAAACCAGCGCAGCAGGTTGAACTCACGCAAGGGTACGGCCAGACCGCTGGCACTCGCACTGGCCTTGTCGCGAACATCGTTTTCCAGCATCTGCATGGCGTGGTTCCCGCACAGTGCGTCCGTTCAGAAATGCATCAAGGCCAACAGCAGCAGCCAGTTGATAGCACCCCACCTGGGCAGCCCTGGCTGCCATTTGTCGTGTGTAGCGCTCCGCACATCACCAAGCAAGAAGTTGGCCAGCCCAATCCAGAGGACCGTAAAGCTATAATTTTCAATGCTTTAAGATGCATAGTTAAATGCGACTTCAAGAAAAGACCCCACAGTTGGGTAATAAGTACCCAGGAACCACTGATTTCATGTATATCAACGTGTTAGAAACTATTCTTAGCGCAAAACATTAATTTCTGACCAATCGGAAATTCAACGACACCCGGGTGCCATGGCCCTCACTGCTGCTGAGCCTGACGGTGCCGCCGAAGCGCTCCATGATACGTTTCACCAGCACCAGGCCCACCCCCAGCCCACCTTGCTTGGTGGTAAAAAATGGCCGGAAGGCCATGCGCTGCTGCACTTCGCTCATGCCCCTGCCATTGTCAGACAGGCGCAAGGTCAGGCCACGCCGGTCATGGCGTACCACCTCGATACGCAACCGTCCGCCCTGATCCATCGATTCGAGGGCATTGGCGATCAAACTGCTGAATATCTGCCGCAGTAAAGCCGGATGCCCCAATACCTGTACCGCCGGTAACGGCTGCAGGTCCAGGCTTACCCCGCCACGCGCCAGCGGCACGGCGTAGGTTTGAAGGCTGTCCTGCAAGGCCAGCGCCAAGTCCACCGCAACCGCCTCATCGTTCAGCGGACGCAGCGACTGCAGCATCTGGCGGATCCACTGCGACATCCGGTCAACCTGGCTGATGATGTCGTTGATATTGCGCTGCGCCGGGCCTTCGTCGAACGCTTGGGCCAACTCGGCACTGGAGCGGATACTGGCCAGCGGGTTGCGCAGGCTGTGGGCCACCGCCGAGGACACCTCCCCCAACGCGACATAGGTTTCGTTGTTGATCAGCCGCTTCTGCTGCACCGCCAGCAGCCGTGCAGCGCGGTGCATGATGCCGTACAGGCCGACGTAGACCAGCGCGGCGCCGACGGTGATCGCCAGCCAGATCAGTATCAGGCCATGCTCGATGCGCACAATCAGGTCATGGGGCTCTTTGTAGATTTCGACCATTGCCGTGACGTGCTCGCCATCGGCAGCGAACAGCGGAATGTAGTTTTCGATGAACAGCTGCTCGGGCGGGGTGACGAATTTCTGCTCGGCACGGGCCTGTTCGAAGTTGTGGTAGCTGGCCGAGACCCGCATCTTGTACTCGAACGCCCTCGCCAGGTCGTCGTCAGTATCAATCAGCTTGCCAATCAGCGCCGGGTTGGTGGACCAGATCACCGTAAGGTCCGGGGCATAGACGTTGGCCAGCAGCATGTCCGGCAGGTGGGCGATGTGGTCGAGGAACTCGCCGCGAGCCTTGCGCCGGGCATCCGGGTCGACGTCCGGCAGGTTGCCAGGGTCGGTGCGCGGGTCCAGCAACTCGCCCATGGTGCGCACGTTGGGGATCGACACATGGCGCACTTCGGCGTCGGCGATAGAGGTAATGAACTGTGCCGTGAGCAAGGCATCGCGCTCAACGCTTTCATCAATGATGAAACGGCTGGATATCAACCCAAGTCCGGCAGCCACCGAAACGATGATGGCCAGGCTGACCCAGGCATACCAGCGCAGCAGGTTGAATGGCTTGCGTGGGGCTGCCAGTTCGTTACCGGCAGGCACTTCTATGGCGTCGGAACGAGGGGCGATGTCCATGGTGGGCTCCACAGCTGAGCACCTTCAGAAGGTTATAGCCCAGACCTGGGGAAGCCGTAGTGCTAAATTGATGGCATCCGCCGAAGGGTATTACTCCAACCCCTGTAACTTGCGATATTCGCGCAGCACGGTGGGTACATAACGCCGGGTCTCGGCAAACGGCGGCACGGCGCCGCGCCGCATTACGGCATCCGGGCCGGCGTTGTAAGCCGCCACAGCCAGGGTGATGTCGTTGTCAAACAAGGTAAGCATCTGCTTGAGGTAGCGTGCCCCGCCCTGCACGTTGTCTTCGGGGTCCAGGCGGTCTTCCACACCCATTTCACGTGCTGTATCCGGCATCAACTGCATCAGCCCTACCGCGCCCGCAGACGACCGGGCCTTGGGGTTGTAGCCAGATTCGGTCTTGATCAGCGCATGCAACAGCGCTGGAGGGACGTTGTGGGCCCGCGCGGCGGCAGCGACCAGTTCAGCGTAGGGTCGGCCGGTGATCATCTGCGCATTGGCCGGGCCGGCCTGTGCCAACGGCTCGTTGATCACCTTTTCATAATGGCGCCCAGGCCGATGGACGTTGGTCAGTACGTAGCCGCCCTTGGCATTGATGGAGATGTACACATCAGCCTGGGCGACACCTGCCGCCAGCCATATCAAACCGAGGATGAGTCCACGCATGACGGTCGCCTCTTCGTCGTGGCCCCCGAAGTGGGGGAAATGCCCCGGAAACCCGAGGTCGATGACCACGACGCAAGCACTGTGCCGCTTCCGGCACCGCATGGCGCAAGGCCCCGAGGCAGACGTGCACGGCTGTTGCATGGTGCCTGTCAACCTGTGTCCCCATGCAGTGGAGGGCTTCACCATGCAGCGCAGAACCAAACCGCAACGTGGCTTCACCCTGCTCGAACTCCTGGTGGTGCTGGTGGTGCTCGGCCTGCTGGCCGGCATCGTCGCGCCCAAGTACTTCAGCCAGCTCGGTCGCTCCGAAGCCAAAGTGGCGCGGGCGCAGATTGAAGGGCTGAGCAAGGCGCTGGATTTGTATCGCCTGGAAGTCGGCCACTACCCCAACAGTGAGCAAGGCCTGCAGGCCCTGGTCATCGCCCCCAATGGTGAAGCGCGCTGGACCGGCCCGTACCTGCAGAAGGCCGTGCCGCAGGACCCCTGGGGCCGCCCATACATCTACCGGCAACCTGGCGAAAACGGCGGTGAATACGACCTGTTGTCGATGGGCAAGGACGGCCAGCCCGGGGGTGACGGGGAAAACGCCGAAATCACCAGCTGGCAGTAAGGAGAGTGGCCATGCGCTATAGCCTCAAGGCCTTGGGCAGACAGGGCGTGGTGCAGTTGCAGATCGACGCCGAGGACGCCGACCAGGCCCGCCGCCAGGCCGCGGATCAGGGCCTGCGTGTGCTCAGCCTGCGCAGCAACGGCGGTGCCCTGCGCGGCATGGCCTGGCGGCGCCAAGCGGCCTTTGACCTGGTGCTGTTCAGCCAGGAACTGTCAACCCTGCTAAATGCCGGGCTGCCGCTGATCGACGCACTGGAGAGCCTGGCGGAAAAGGCGCCTGCAGCCACCACCCGCAAGGTGCTGGCCGAGCTGGTACGCCAGTTGTACGAAGGCCGATCGCTGTCCCAGGCCCTGGGCCAGCAGCCGCGGATATTTCCGCCGCTGTATGTGGCGCTGGTGCAGTCCAGCGAACGCACCGGGGCGCTGGGCGATGCCCTCACGCGCTACATCAGCTACCGCCAGCGCCTGGACCTGGTTCGGCAAAAGCTGGTGGGGGCCTCGGTCTACCCGTTGCTGCTGTTGCTGGTGGGGGGCGGCGTGGTGCTGTTCCTGCTCGGCTATGTGGTGCCGCGTTTCAGCCAGGTGTTCGAGGGCATGGGCACCGAATTGCCCTGGCTGTCACGGGTATTGATGCAGATCGGGCTGTTCCTGCACGCCCAGCAACTGCCGCTGGCGCTGGGCACGCTCAGTGGGGTCACGGCACTGTGGCTGCTGCGCCGCCACCCACGGGTACGGCGCTGGGCCTCCTGCCAGTTGCGCCGCCTGCCGGCGCTGCATCAACGCTTGATGATGTACGAGCTGGCGCGCTTCTACCGCTCGTTGGGCATCTTGCTGCAAGGCGGCATTCCCATCCTGACCGCCATGGGCATGGCCCGCGGCCTGCTCGGTAGCGCAGCAGCCCAGGGCCTGGGCCAGGCCAGCCAGCGGGTGGGCGAAGGGCTGCCACTGTCCGATGCGCTGGAAGCCGGCCACCTGGTTACCCCGGTGTCGCTGCGCCTGCTGCGGGCCGGGGAGCAGTCCGGCAACCTGGGGGAAATGCTGGAACGCTGCGCCGACTTCCATGACCAGGAAATCGGCCGCTGGGTGGAATGGTTCGTGAAACTGTTCGAACCGCTGCTGATGACGTTCATCGGCCTGCTGATCGGCCTGATCGTGATCCTGATGTACATGCCGATCTTCGAACTGGCCTCGAGCATTCACTGAATGGCCAGGCCCAGGCTCTCGCGCAGTGTGCTGCCCTCGTAAGCCGTGCGGTACACCCCGCGCTCCTGCAGCAGCGGCACCACCTCCTGGGTAAACCGGCGAAACTGCCCGGGGTGGCCGATGTAGATGTTGAAGCCATCCAGCGCCCGCGCCTCGAACCACTCGGTCATTTTTGCCGCGACCGTTTCGGCCGAGCCAACGAAGGCACCTGGGCGCAGCTTACGCCCGAACTCCACCGCCTGGCGCAGGCTGAACCCCTGCTCCCGGGCCTGGTCGGCGATGCGCTTGGCGTTGGTGAAAAAGCTGCTGCGCGCATGCTCCAGGCTTTCCTGCGGGAACGGTGCATCGAGGTCGTACTGGCTGAAGTCGTGCCAGCCGAAGTTGCGCCCGAACTCTTTGAGCGCCAGCTCGAAGCTATGGTCCTGCTGGTGGTAGTGGCGTTCGATCTCGCGGGCGTGTTCGTCGGTGTCGCCCACGTAGATCTCGGCACCGGGCAATACCAGCAGTTGCTCCGGGTCACGCCCCAGCCGCGCAGCGCGGCCTTTCACATCGCGGTAGAACGCCTGGCCCTGCTCGATACTGGCAGCATGGGTGAAGATGACATCTGCCGTGGCGGCCCCAAGCTCGCGCCCTTGCTGCGAATCGCCGGCCTGGAAAATGACCGGCTGGCCCTGGGGGGAACGCTGAATATTCAATGGCCCTACGACCGAGAAGTGTTCGCCCTTGTGGTGAAGGGCATGCATCCGGCCCGGATCGAGGAATTGACCGGTAGCGCGGTTGCGCGGGAACGCCCCGTCTTCATAGGACTGCCATAGGCCCTGAACCACCGCCACGTGCTCCTGGGCACGGGCATAACGGGTGTCATAGTCGTAGTGCTCGTCACGGCCATAGTTGCCGGCGGTACCGGCGTCACCGCTGGTGACCACGTTCCAGCCAGCGCGGCCCTTGCTGATCAGGTCCAGCGAGGCCAGGCGGCGGGCGACGTTGAAGGGTTCGTTGTAGGACGTGGTCAGGGTGCCGACCAGGCCGATGTTACGGGTAGTCACTGCCAGCGCCGAGAGTAGGGTCAACGGCTCCAGGCGGTTGAGATAATGCGACGGTGAGCCGGGGGTGATGTACTGGCTGTCGACGATGAAGATGAGGTCGAACAGCGCCGCTTCAGCCTGGCGGGCGATGTCGATGTACCAGTCGATGTTGACGCTGGCATCGGCGGGCAGCTCCGGGTCCAGCCACAGGTTGTGCCGGCCTGGGCCGCCGCAGCCCATGGTCAGGGCACCAAGCTTGATTTTGCGGGTGGTCATGTACAGCTCCTCATAACAGTTGTTGCCTGTACCGGCCCAATCGCCGGCAAGCCAGCTCCCACAGGTTTTCCACTGAACCCACGGCTGTGGTGATCCTGTGGCCGCTGGCTTGCCGGCGATTGGGCCACGGCAGGAAAACTCAGTGGTCGAACGCAGCCGCGAACGAGGTATCGAACAGGCTCGACGCCGGGTAGTTCTTGATCAGCCCCAGCCCGGCAAAAAAGTCCGCGGTCTTCTGCGCATCCACGATCACCTGAGGGTTCAGCGGTGCCACATCGGTACGTGCGCGGGCAAACCAGGCGCGCGCAATGTCGCGATCGGCACGGGTGCGTTTTGCCCAGGCATCGGCATAAGCCTCGGTATGGGCCGGGTCGCTCAGGGTCCAGTCACGGGCCTTTTTCAGGCGCTGCAGAAAGTCACTGATCTGCGCCCGCTTGGCCTCCACCGCCTTGGCATTGGCCACCACGAAACTCTGCGCCGGTATCAACCCTTCGGCCGTGGCCAGCACGCGCGCCCCTTGGCGCTCCTGCTGGGTGACATAGGGCTCCCAGGTCGCGATCACATCCACTGAACCGCCATCCAGGGCATGGGAGGCGTCCAGGGCGCTGAGGTAGCGCAGCTCCAGGGCATCACGCGGCACGGCGGCCTTGTCCAGCGCGCTGAACAGCAACTGCTGGCTCCAGGAGCCCTTCCAGATCGCCGCACGTTTGCCGCGCAGGTCTTCGAGGCTGTGAATGTTCGAGTCCTTGCGCGCCAGAATCGCCACGCCATCCAGGTTCTGCCGGCTTACCGCAATCACCTTGATCGGCGCGCCCAAGGCGCCCAGGAACAACGGTGGCGCATCGCCCAACAGGCCGATGTCCAGGCTGCCCACGTTCAGCGCCTCGGCTACCGGCGAGCCGGCCGTAAACTGCTTCCACTCCAGGGTATACGGCAGGTCGTCGAGCACGCCGGCCGCTTCCATCACCGCCCGGGCATTGAAGCTCTGGTCACCGACCACCAGGGTTTGCGCGGCAGCGGTCAGGCTGAGGGAGCTGGCCAGCACACAGGCGGCCAATTGTTTTAGATATCGCACGTTCGTCTCCAGGTACCGTCGGGGTACATCAGGCCGATCCGCGCGTGCGGTCTCGTGGGGGCATGGGGCTTTCATATTCACTTTGAATATAAATAACGCAATTCTTATAAGTTATCGATTAAGCGCAGTGCCGTGAAATTCGTTTTGGGCATAACCTAATGCTTTGCCCATTGCGCACATTTCAAAACAGATCAGCCACTCTGTAAATGCGTTTTTTGCATATTAGCTTATTCATATTTTTACTTTTGAGAATATTCAGCGCATTTGCTAGGGTTAGCCCAAACCGTCAGCCGAGCCTGAATCATGAGCCAACCCCTGCGCCTTGAGCGCCTGCGCACTTTCATTGACGCGCTTGCGCAACTGGTGGACCAAGAAACCGACGAAGCCACCCTCCTCGACCACGGCCAAGGCCTGCTGCGCAGCCTGGTCGCCCATGACGACTGGTTGCCCGAGGCACTGGCGCAGCCAGACCCGGCCCGTTACCAGCAATATTTGCTGCACTGCGATTCGCGCCAGCGCTTTTCCATCGTCAGCTTCGTCTGGGGGCCAGGCCAGCAGACACCCATTCACGACCATCGGGTGTGGGGCTTGATCGGCATGCTGCGCGGCGCCGAATACTCGCAAGGCTTTGCCCGCAGCGAACACGGCGCCCTACTACCAGCAGGCGCGCCCGTGCGCCTCGAGCCCGGTCACGTAGAGGCCGTTTCGCCGCGCATCGGCGATGTGCATCAGGTCAGCAATGCGTTCGACGACCGGGTGTCGATCAGCATCCACGTCTATGGCGCCAACATCGGTGCCGTCAGCCGCGCGGTGTACTCGCCCGACGGCAGCGAAAAACCGTTCATTTCCGGCTATTCCAACAGCCTTCTGCCCAACATCTGGGACCTGTCCAAAGAGAACCCTGCCCCATGAGTACCGTTGCCACCCGCTCCTACCAAGACATTCGCCAGGCCTTGCTGGCCCATGAAGAACTGGCGCTGATCGATGTGCGCGAGGAAGACCCGTTCGCCCAGGCACACCCCCTGTTCACTGCCAACATCC
Organism: Pseudomonas sp. NMI542_15; assembly: GCF_021283425.1. Classification (NCBI taxonomy): domain Bacteria; kingdom Pseudomonadati; phylum Pseudomonadota; class Gammaproteobacteria; order Pseudomonadales; family Pseudomonadaceae; genus Pseudomonas; species Pseudomonas sp. NMI542_15. The sequence continues at coordinate 68,002 of NZ_JAJSRO010000018.1, forward strand.
CCTTGTCCAAGCTGGAACTGGAGATTTTCGCCCGCGTGCCACGGCGCGACACCCGCATTACGGTGTATGACGACGGTGAAGGCCTGGCACATCAGGCCGCCGAACGCCTGCTGGCGTTAGGGTACAGCGATGTCGCATTGCTCGAAGGCGGCCTGGCCGGCTGGCGCGCCGCCGGTGGCGAGCTGTTCCGTGACGTGAACGTGCCGAGCAAGGCCTTTGGCGAGCTGGTTGAAAGCGTGCGCCATACCCCGTCGCTGGCGGCCGAACAGGTGCAAGCGCTGCTGGACGACAACGCCGATGTGGTGGTGCTCGACGCCCGCCGCTTCGACGAATACCAGACCATGAGCATCCCGGGGGGCATCAGCGTGCCGGGTGCCGAGCTGGTACTGCGGGTTGCCGAACTGGCGCCCAGCCCCGCTACCCAGGTCATCGTCAACTGCGCAGGGCGCACCCGCAGCATCATCGGCACCCAGTCGCTGGTCAACGCCGGCATCCCCAACCCCGTGGCTGCCCTGCGCAACGGCACCATCGGCTGGACCCTGGCCGGGCAAGCGCTGGCGCACGGCCAGGAGCGCCGCTTCGCCGAGGTGAGCGACAACACCCGCGCCAACGCCGCCCAACGCGCACGCAATGTGGCCGACCGTGCCGGTGTGCTGCGCCTGGAGCGCGAAGCCCTGGCCGCCTGGCAGGCCGATACCCAGCGCACCACCTACCTGTTCGATGTGCGCACCCCCGAGGAATATGCCCACGGCCACCTGCCGGCCAGCCGCAGTGTACCGGGCGGGCAACTGGTGCAGGAAACCGACCACGTCGCCAGCGTGCGCGGGGCGCGCATCGTGCTGGTAGATGATGACGGCGTGCGGGCCAACATGAGTGCTTCATGGCTGGCGCAAATGGGCTGGCAGGTCGCCGTGCTCAATGGCCTGTCGGCGCAAGATTTCAGCGAGACCGGCGATTGGCAGCCCCCCCAACCTCCACTGCCTGCAGTCTCCGAAATCGGGGTCGAGCAGCTGGACGACTGGCTGCAAACGCCAGGCACCGTGCTGCTGGACTTCACCACCAGTGCCAACTACGTGAAACGCCACATTCCGGGTGCCCACTGGGCAATTCGCGCGCAGTTGCCGCAGGTGCTGGAACAGCTGCCAGTAGCCGAGCGCTATGTACTGACCTGCGGCAGCAGCCTGCTGGCACGCTTTGCGGCGGTAGACTTGCGGGCGCTTACGCAGACACCGGTGTACGTACTGGAGGGCGGCACGGCGCGGTGGATTGCGGCAGGCAAGCCGCTGGAAAGTGGCGAAACGCACCTGGCGGTGGCGCGTACCGACCGTTATCGCCGGCCCTATGAAGGCACTGATAACCCGCGGGAGGCCATGCAGGGGTACCTGGACTGGGAGTTCGGGCTGATTGCCCAGCTAGAGCGGGATGGCACCCACGGGTTCAACGTATTGAGCTGAGATTGCCGGGGGCGCGTTGCGCCCCTTTTCGCAACACATCACCGCCCCTGCCTGTTCCGGGCAGCGTCTCTTCCCCCTCACCTTTGTAGCTGGGCCATTGCTGAATGTGCGTAATTGAAATAAATTGCGACTAATTCTCATTAGCGCGCAACAGCACCATGCCTGACTCCCTCCCCTCGACCGGACACAGCCTGGCCGGCCTGTACGCCAACCACCATGGCTGGCTGGTGAACTGGCTGCGTGGCCGCCTGCAGTGTTCGCAGCAGGCCGCCGACCTGGCCCAGGACACGTTCGTGCGTGTACTGCTGGCCGACCGCAGCCAGCCTTTGCTCAGTGAACTGCGCGAGCCACGCCACTTTCTGGTCACCATGGCCAGGCGCGTGATGATTGACAGCTTCCGCCGCCGGGCACTGGAGCAGGCCTACCTGCAACTGTTGGCCGAACAGCCCGAACAGTATGCGATTTCCCCCGAGGAACGCTGGATGCTGGTAGAAACCCTGCAAGCACTGGATGCGATGCTTGAAGGCCTGGGCAAGAAGGTCAAGCAGGCGTTTCTGTTATCGCAGTTGCGTGGCCTGGGCTACAAGGACATCGCCGCCCAGATGGGCGTATCAGTCAGTTCGGTCACCAAGTACATTGCCCGCGCCACCGAGCACTGCTTGCTGTTTGCCCTGGAACACGCCCAGTGAGCCCGCTGCCCCAAAGACAGGCACTGAGCGCCGCCGCGCAGTGGTTTGCCCGGCTGGGCGAGGCCCCTGCCGACCCGGACCTGCAGCAACGCTGGCAGGCCTGGCATGCGGCCGACCCGCAGCACCAGTGGGCCTGGCAACGGGTGGCCATGTTGCAGGCTCAACTGAACCAAGCACAAGGCGCACTGGGCCATGACGTGCTGGAGCGTGCTGGCCAGCAGGGCCCGGCGCTGCAGCGGCGCATGCTGCTCAAGGGGCTGTTGCTGGGCGCGGGGCTTGGCGCCCTGGGCTGGCGCGGTTATCGCGATGCGCCGGCGTGGCTGGCCGATGTGCGCACCGCCATCGGCGAACAGCGCAGGTTGACGCTGAGTGACGGCAGCCGCCTGATCCTCAACACCGGCACTGCGGTGGACATTGCCTTCAGCAACGACACCCGCCAGCTACGGCTGCGTGCCGGGGAGATCTTTGTCGAAACTGCCGCCGATCACCGCCCGTTCATGGTCAGCACTGCCGAAGGCCACATCAGGGCGCTGGGCACCCGGTTCAGCGTCAGGCAACAGGACCACCAGACCCGCGTATGCGTTTACCAGCATGCCGTCGTCGTGAACCCGATCAACGCGGGTGGCGAGCAAACCCGCCTGGACAGTGGCCATGGCCTGTTGTTCGACAAAACCCGCATCCTGCAACGCATGCCACTGGCCAGTACCGACGCGGCCTGGACCGAAGGCCAACTGGTGGTGGACGATTGGCGCCTGGATCACCTGCTCGAAGAATTACAGCGGTACCGCAGCGGCTACCTGGGCTGCGACACGGCCGTCGGCCACTTGCGGGTTTCCGGCGCCTATTCGCTCACCGATCTTGACCTGACCCTGGCTACCGTTGCCCGCTCGCTGCCGGTAAAGCTGGTGCGCCATACCCGCTTCTGGACACGCGTGGAGCCATTGAGAGGCAATGCCTGAAAAAAATGCACAGGGCATTGTCGATTTGCCCTCGCCCATTCGCCTCCCTGGCAATACACCGAAAACCCTACGCCCAGGAAGCCCGTATGCGCCGCCTTATCTCACCACCCCGCCAAGCACTCACGTTTGCCTTGCTCGGCGCCTCGCTCGCCCTGCTTCCGCCGCTGCTACCCGGTGCAGCCGTGGCCCAGGCAGCCAACGCGCAGAAGACCTACGCCATCAGCAGCGGCCCGCTGAGCACGGTGCTCGGCCGCTTCGCCAACGCGGCCGGGATTGTGCTGTCGTTCGACAGCCAGCTCACTGCTGGCAAGCAAAGTGCCGGCCTGCAAGGCACCTACAGTGTCGAACAGGGCTTCGCCACTCTTCTGGCTGGCACCGGCCTGGGCGTTGCGCCTGCCGAGCAAGGTGCCTATGTGCTGTACCCAGCCGAAACCGGCAATGCCGTGCAGCTGGGCGCGACCAGTGTGGTGGGCGATGGCCTGGGCGAAACCACCGAGAACACCGGTGCCTACACCACCGGGCGTACCCGTACCGCAACCAAGCTGGGCCTGTCACTGCGCGAAACGCCGCAGTCGGTCAGCGTGGTCACGCGCCAGGTGATGAATGATCACCACCTGGCCTCGATCGACGATGTGGTGAAGTTCACACCGGGGCTTTCCAGCAACCATCGTGACAGCGAACGCTATACCTTCTACGCCCGCGGCTTCCAGATCCAGAACTTCCAGTACGACGGTATCCCTGCGCAAATCGCCAACGAGTCGCAGCAATTCACCAGTACCTTGGCCGACATGGCAATTTATGACCGAGTCGAAGTGGTACGAGGTGCCACCGGCCTGCTCAGTGGCGCAGGCACGCCGTCAGCCACGCTCAACCTGGTGCGCAAGCGGCCTACGGAGGATGCACAGGCGACGGTGGCTGGCGAAGTCGGTTCATGGGACCGCTACCGCACCGAGGCCGATGTCTCCGGGCCGCTCACCGAAGCCGGCAACATCCGTGGCCGCCTGGTCGGGGTGTACGAAACCGCCAACTCGTTCGTTGACTGGTACAAGACCGACAAGCGCGTGATGTACGGCGCCCTGGACATCGACCTGAGCGAAGACACCCTGCTGCGCCTGAGCCTCGACTACCAGAACAACAATGCCGACGGCGTCAGCTTCGGGCACATCCCTTTGTTCAACAGCGATGGCAGCGCAACAAACTTCTCGCGGTCGTTCAACCCGGCCGCACGCTGGAGCTACCTGAACAATACCCAGTACAACTTCACCGGCATGCTGGAGCACAAGCTGGCCAACGACTGGGTCGCCAAGGCCGCATACAGCCACCAGTACGCGTACCGCCGTGGCGTCACCGGCTCCGCCAGCGCCGGTACGCCCGACCCGCTTACCGGCAGCGGCGTATCGATGTATATCAACCGCCTGGACAGCTACCAGACCCAGGACAATTTCGACCTGTACGCCACCGGCCCCTTCCAGCTGGGTGGCCGCGAACATGAGCTGGTGTTGGGCAGCAACCTGGCCTACACCCACCTCAACTACCCCACCTACGAACGCGGCTTCCCTGCGGTCGACAACATCTATGAGTGGGATGGCAACCCCCATGGCAAACCGCACCTGGCCAAGACCGAAGAGAGCCTGTCACGCCTGAGCCAGTCCGGTGTCTACGCCGCCGTGCGCCTCAAGCCGTATGATCCGCTGTCGATCATCCTCGGCAGCCGGGTCAGCTGGTGGAACCAGAAGGACGACAGCAGCGATGATTTGACCGGCGAGGTCACTGGCCGCGACCGGACGAAGAAGTCCGGCGTGGTCACGCCCTACGCCGGTGTGGTGCTGGACCTGAACGACACGTATTCGGTGTACGCCAGCTGGACGCAGATTTTCCTGCCACAGACCTATTACAAGACCGCCAGCAATACCTCGCTGGACCCGCTCGAAGGCGACAACTACGAGCTTGGCATCAAGGGCGAGTTCTACGACGGCGCTTTGAACGCCAGCGCCGCACTGTTCGAAGTCAAACAGAAGAACACGCCGCAATTGGTGGATGACAGTGGCCCCCAGGAAATCTACCGGGCCATTGCCGGCACCACCACCCGCGGCATCGAGACGGAAATTTCCGGCGAGGTACTGCCAGGCTGGAATCTATTTGGCGGCTACACCTACCGCGAGTCCCACGACAAGGAGGGCAACCGCGTCGAGACCAACCAGCCGATGAACCTGTTCAAGCTGGCCACCACCTATCGCCTGCCCGGTGACTGGAACAAGCTGACAGTGGGCGGCAACATGACATGGCAAAGCGATATCTACGCGGTCAATTCAGACCTGGGCACCAAGGCGCACCAGCGTGACTATGGCGTGGTCGGGCTGCTGGCCAACTATGCCTTCGATGAACACCTGAGCTTGGGGCTGAACCTGAACAACCTGTTCGACAAGAAGTACTACGACGGCCTGGGCACGTTCAGCTCCGGCTCTTATGGTGAGCCACGCAACCTGGTGGCGAATGCCGGCTGGCGGTTCTGAGGGAATGCACGCGAACGGGGCTGCCGGGCAGCCCCATCATGCCCGCCATCGATGAATGATCCACACATATCATTCAGCGTGATATTAACCTTCGTCCCGTTCGATTCGTGCCTCACGCGCAAGACACTCACACTCCGCCCACTACTAATACATTGGCGGAGTTCTCCATGGAACAATCTCTCAAACCCTTGCGCTTTCCCCTCGCTGCCTTGGCAGTGGTGGTGATCAGCGCTTGCGGTCGAACCCCAGACGCCGTGCAGGCTCCCGCCGCGCCGAAGGTCACTGTGGCCAAGGTGATCGAGCAACCGATCAACGAATGGGACGAATTCACCGGCCGCCTCGAAGCCCCGGAAACGGTCGAAGTTCGCCCGCGGGTCGCTGGCCAGATCGATCAGGTCGCCTTCACCGAAGGCGCCCAGGTCAAAAAAGGCGACCTGCTGTTCCAGATCGACCCGCGCCCGTTCCAGGCTGAAGTCCGCCGCCTCGAAGCCCAACTGCAACAAGCCAAAGCCACCGCCATTCGCAGCGCCAACGAAGCCCGCCGTGGCGAGCGCCTGCGCGACAGCAACGCCATTTCTGCCGAGCTTGCAGAATCGCGTAGCAGCGCTGCCGCCGAAGCCCGCGCCGGCGTCGACGCGATCCAGGCGCAACTCGACCTGGCGCGCCTGAACCTCAGCTTTACCCGCGTCACCGCGCCTATCAGTGGCCGCGTCAGCCGCGCCCAGTTCACTGCCGGCAACATTGTCACTGCCGATGTCACCCCGCTGACCAGCGTGGTGTCCACCGACAAGGTCTACGCCTACTTCGACGCCGACGAGCGCGTGTACCTCAAGTACACCCAGCTGGCGCGCGAAGGCCAGCGTGGCCAGAGCACCCCCGTGTACCTGGGCCTGACCAACGAAACCGGCAACCCGCACCTGGGCCAGATGAACTTCGTCGACAACCAGGTGAACCCGCGCACCGGCACCATCCGCGGCCGTGCAGTCTTCGACAACCGCGACGGCCAGTTCACCCCGGGGCTGTACGCACGCCTGAAGCTGGTGGGCAGCGCGCAGTACGACGCCGTGCTGATCAATGACGAAGCTGTGGGCACCGACCTTGGCAAGAAGTTCGTGCTGGTCATGGACAAGGACAACAAGGCCGCCTACCGCGCCGTGGAACTGGGGCCAAAGCTGGAAGGCCTGCGCATCGTGCGCAGCGGCCTGGGCAAGGATGACCGCATCGTGGTCAAGGGCCTGCAGCGCGTGCGCCCAGGCTCGCCGGTCACCCCGGAAGAAACCCAGATGGCCAGCGAACAGACCCTCGCTGCCCTCGCCCAGCAGCGCCAGGCACTGGAGGCCAGCAACCCGGCGCCGAAGGTGGCGGGCAACAACGTGAAAGTCGCCAGCGCCCAGGCGCCACGCGGTTAAGGGAACCTACCGATGAACTTCTCGAAATTCTTCATTACCCGGCCGATTTTCGCCGCGGTGCTGTCGCTGGTGCTGCTGATTGCGGGTTCGATCTCGCTGTTCCAGCTGCCGATCAGTGAATACCCCGAGGTGGTGCCGCCCACCGTGGTGGTGCGTGCCAACTTCCCGGGCGCCAACCCCAAAGTCATTGGCGAAACCGTTGCCGCGCCGCTGGAGCAGGCCATTACCGGTGTGGAGAACATGCTGTACATGTCTTCCCAGTCCACCGCGGACGGCAAGCTGACGCTGACCATCACCTTCGCCCTGGGTACCGACCTGGACAACGCCCAGGTGCAGGTGCAGAACCGCGTCACCCGTACCCAGCCCAAGCTGCCTGAAGAAGTGACGCGTATCGGTATCACCGTTGACAAGGCCTCGCCCGACCTGACCATGGTCGTGCACCTGACCTCACCGGACAACCGCTACGACATGCTCTACCTGTCCAACTACGCCATCCTCAACATCAAGGACGAGCTGGCACGCCTGGGCGGCGTTGGCGATGTGCAGCTGTTCGGCATGGGCGACTACTCGCTGCGCGTGTGGCTGGACCCGAACAAGACCGCTTCGCGCAACCTCACCGCCAGCGATGTGGTCGCGGCCATCCGCGAGCAGAACCGCCAGGTGGCCGCCGGCCAGCTGGGCGCCCCGCCCGCCCCCGGTTCCACCAGCTTCCAGCTGTCGATCAACACCCAGGGCCGTCTGGTCAACGAGGAAGAGTTCGAAAACATCATCATCCGTGCCGGTGCCGATGGCGAGATCACGCGCCTGAAAGATATCGCCCGGGTCGAACTCGGCTCCAGCCAGTACGCCTTGCGCTCGCTGCTGAACAACCAGCCAGCGGTGGCGATCCCGATTTTCCAGCGCCCAGGCTCCAACGCCATCGAGATCTCCGATGAAGTGCGGGCGAAAATGGCCGAGCTGAAGAAGGACTTCCCTGAAGGGATGGACTACAGCATCGTCTATGACCCGACCATCTTCGTGCGCGGCTCCATCGAAGCAGTCGTGCACACCCTGTTCGAAGCCCTGGTGCTGGTCGTGCTGGTCGTCATCCTGTTCCTGCAGACCTGGCGTGCCTCGATCATCCCGTTGCTGGCTGTGCCGGTATCGTTGATCGGTACCTTTGCGGTGATGCACCTGTTTGGCTTCTCGCTCAACGCCTTGTCGCTATTTGGGTTGGTGTTGGCCATTGGCATTGTGGTGGACGACGCCATCGTCGTGGTGGAAAACGTCGAGCGCAACATCGGGCTGGGCCTTAAACCGCTGGAAGCCACGCAAAAAGCCATGAGCGAAGTGACCGGGCCGATCATTGCCACCGCCCTGGTGCTGTGCGCCGTGTTCGTCCCTGCGGCCTTCATTTCGGGCCTTACCGGGCAGTTCTACAAGCAGTTCGCCCTGACCATCGCCATTTCCACCGTGATCTCGGCGTTCAACTCGCTGACCCTGTCGCCGGCCCTGGCTGCCGTGCTGCTCAAGGACCACCATGCGCCCAAGGACCGTTTCTCACGGTTCCTCGACAAGCTGCTGGGCAGCTGGCTGTTCTCCCCGTTCAACCGTTTCTTCGACCGCGCCAGCCACCGCTACGTGGGTGGCGTGCGCCGTGTCATCCGCTCCAGCAGCATCGCCCTGTTCGTCTATGCCGGCCTGATGGGCCTGACCTACCTCGGCTTCTCGTCCACGCCGACCGGTTTCGTGCCGGCCCAGGACAAGCAGTACCTGGTGGCCTTTGCCCAGTTGCCTGACGCCGCCAGCCTCGACCGTACCGAGGCGGTGATCAAGCGCATGAGCGAAATTGCCCTGAAGCAACCTGGCGTGGCCGACTCGGTGGCCTTCCCTGGCCTGTCGATCAACGGTTTCACCAACAGCCCGAACAGCGGCATTGTGTTCACCCCGCTCAAGCCGTTTGATGAGCGCAAGGACCCGAGCCAGTCGGCCGCTGCCATCGCGGCTGCACTCAATGCCCAGTTCGCCGATATCCAGGACGCCTACATCGCGATCTTCCCGCCGCCGCCAGTACAGGGCCTGGGCACAATCGGCGGCTTCCGCCTGCAAATCGAAGACCGTGGCAACCTGGGTTACGAAGCGCTGTACAAAGAAACCCAGAACATCATCGCCAAAAGCCACAACGTGCCGGAGCTGGCGGGCCTGTTCACCAGCTACCAGGTCAACGTGCCGCAGGTTGATGCCGCCATCGACCGGGAAAAGGCCAAGACCCACGGCGTGGCGATCACCGACATCTTCGACACCTTGCAGGTTTACCTGGGCTCGCTGTACACCAATGACTTCAACCGCTTTGGCCGCACGTACCAGGTCAACGTCCAGGCTGAGCAGCAGTTCCGCCTCGATGCCGAGCAGATCGGCCAGTTGAAAGTGCGCAACAACCTCGGCGAGATGATTCCGCTGGCGACCTTCCTCAAGGTCAGCGACACCTCCGGGCCAGACCGCGTCATGCATTACAACGGGTTCATCACCGCAGAAATCAACGGTGCAGCAGCCCCGGGGTATAGCTCTGGCCAGGCCGAAGCTGCCATCGAGAAGTTGCTGAAAGAGGAACTGCCCAACGGCATGACCTTCGAGTGGACCGACCTGACCTACCAGCAAATCCTCTCGGGTAACACCGCGCTGCTGGTGTTCCCTCTGTGCGTGCTGCTGGCGTTCCTGGTGCTGGCCGCCCAGTACGAAAGCTGGAGTTTGCCGCTGGCGGTGATCCTGATCGTACCGATGACCCTGCTGTCGGCCATTACCGGTGTGATCGTGTCAGGTGGCGACAACAACATCTTCACCCAGATCGGACTGATCGTGCTGGTGGGCCTGGCGTGCAAGAACGCGATCCTGATCGTCGAGTTCGCCAAGGATGAGCAGGCCAAAGGCCTTGATCCGCTGGCTGCGGTACTGGAAGCCTGCCGCCTGCGCCTGCGGCCGATCCTGATGACGTCGATTGCCTTCATCATGGGTGTGGTTCCGCTGGTGTTCAGCTCCGGTGCCGGCTCGGAAATGCGCCATGCCATGGGTGTGGCAGTGTTCTCGGGGATGATTGGCGTGACCGTGTTCGGCCTGTTCCTGACCCCGGTGTTCTTCTTCCTGATCCGCCGTTTCGTCGAGCGCCGCCAGGCCCGCAAGGCCGAACACGCTCAAGTGCTGGAGAACCATGCATGAACCTGCTCAAACCCCTGACCCCAAGCCTGCTGGCACTGGCCCTGGCGGCCTGTGCGGTAGGCCCGGACTACCAGGCCCCGGCCACCGAACCTGCACAACTGAACAGTGATGTGCAGGCCAAAGCTTATGACCGTAGCCGCTTCGAAAGCCTGTGGTGGAAGCAGTTCGACGACCCGGTGCTCAACCAGCTGGTGCAGGCTTCGCTGGACGGCAACCGTGACTTGCGCGTGGCCTTCGCCCGTCTGAAATCCGCCCGTTCGATCCGCGAAGACGCCGAGAACGACCAGTTCCCGGTCGTGACCAGCCGCGCCAGCAGCGACATCGGCAAGGGCCAGATCCCCGGCCAGACCACACAGCGGGTGAACAGCGAGCGCTACGACCTGGGCCTGGACATGGCCTGGGAGCTTGACCTGTTCGGCCGCATCCAGCGTCAGATCGAAGCCAGCGAGGCCCAGGAAGCGGTAGCTGCCGCCGACCTGCAACAGTTGCAGGTCAGCCTGATCGCCGAATTGGTCGATGCCTATGGGCAGCTGCGCGGTGCGCAACTGCGCGAGAAAATCGCCCTGGCAAACCTCAAGACCCAGCAGGAGTCGCGGACCATTACCGAAACCCTGCGCGATGCCGGTGTGGGCAACGACCTCGATGTCGTGCGTGCCGATGCACGCCTCGCCGGGGTCGAAGCCACCGTGCCGCAACTGCAGGCCGAACAGGCCCGGGCGCGGCACCGCATCGCCACCCTGCTCGGCCAGCGCCCTGACGCGCTCAGCGTAGACCTGTCGCCCAAGGCCCTGCCGGCCATCGCCAAGGCATTGCCGGTGGGCGACCCGGGGGAGCTGCTACGCCGTCGTCCGGACATCCGTAGCGCCGAACGCCAGCTGGCTGCCGCCACCGCCAATGTCGGCGTGGCCACGGCAGACCTGTTCCCTCGCGTCAGCCTCAGTGGCTTCCTTGGCTTTACCGCCGCTCGCGGCTCGCAGATCGGCTCCTCGGCAGCCAATGCCTGGGCGTTGGGCCCCAGCATTACCTGGGCGGCCTTCGACCTGGGCAGCGTGCGGGCCCGCCTGCGCGGTGCCAAAGCCGATGCCGAAGGGGCTCTGGCCAACTACGAACAGCAGGTATTGCTGGCCCTGGAAGAGTCGGCCAACGCCTTCAGCGATTACGACAAGACCCAGCAGCGCCTGCTGTCGCTGATGCGCCAGAGCGACGCCAGCCGCAAGGCAGCGGAGCTGGCCTCGATTCGCTATCGCGAAGGCACGGTGGACTACCTGGTACTGCTCGACGCCGAGCGCGAGCGGCTGAGCGCTGAGGATGCGCAGGCCCAGGGGGAGGTCGATCTATACCGCGGCATCGTCTCCATCTACAAAGCCCTGGGCGGCGGCTGGCAACCGCAGACGGTGGCCAGCGCACGCTGATACACCCGTTCAAACGACTCCTTTGGTTGGCTCCTCCCCCAACCGTTTGCCCCGCAGGCCTTGGTCGGCGGGGCTTTTTTATGTCGTTGAATTTTCAGCGCCTGCGAGATCGAGCGCCGCCCGCGCGGCGCATCGCGAGCTGCGCTCGCTCCTACGTTTGTTTCGGGCCAATCGAAACCTGCGAGATACGCGCGACCGCCTTGGTGCCTGCACTCGGTTGCATTTGCCCCCCGGCTGGCCCAAGCTCTGCCCTTCCCGCCACCACGGACCGTCCGATGCACAGACGCAACCGCTACCTGATCGCCCTGCTGCTGTTGATCCTGGTATCGGCCCTGTTCGGTTACCTGTGGCGCGATGAGCAGCCAGCCCCGCCGACCTTGCCTGCACACAGCTATGCCAAGGCGCTGCGCCAGGCCCATGACGGCCAACCCGGCGCTGCGCGCGTGCTGTACCAGCAATTGCAACGCGACGACCTGCCCCCTATCCGCCGCGCTGCACTGTATGCCGAGTTACCCAACTACCCCTCCCCCCAGGCATTGAAACTCGCCCGCCAGGACCTGGAGCATGCCGACCCGCTGGTGCGCCGTGCGGCCATTTCCGGTATCCGCCGCCTGCTGCCGGCGGCGCAGCGCAGCCTGGTGCTCGGCCCACTGCTGGACGACGACGAACAAAGCGTGCGCTTTGCTGCCGTGGATGCGCTGCTAGGCCTCGACCCCGATGCTATCGGCCTGTACTTCGGCCCGTTGCAGGCAGCCCTTGAACACTACCAGCAGGCGCTCGAGCAACAACCCGAGGATGCCGACGCCCAGGTACACCTGGCCCGCCTGTACCTGCACGAAAACGACTACGCCCAGGCAGCCGCGGCCCTGCAGCGCGCGCTGGACGTTGCACCCGGCAACCTTGACGCCTTGGCCACCCAGGTGCGTTTGCTGGAGCGTCAGGGCCAGCACGATGCCTCGCGCCAGGTACTGGGCAAAGCCTTGGCACTCAGCCCCGACTCAGCCTTCCTGCAGTACGAGCTTGGGCTCTGGCTGATCCGCCACGAGCAACGTGAATACGCCTTGCTTGCCTTGTCCCGCGCCGTCGAACTGGACCCGGACAACGCCGATTACCGCTATACGCTGGCAGTCACTCTCCACGAACTGGAACAACTCGACGCAGCCCAAAAGCAGCTGGAAACCGTGCTCAACCGGGAGCCGGCCAACCGCCGCGCTCGAGTGCTGCTGATCCAGTACTGGAAAGAGACCGGGCAATTGCAGAACGTTCAAGTGCTATTGGCCGAGCTGGAACGGCAGAACCCGGACGACCCCGCACTGCAGCAAGGCCTATAGGCAATATCTGACTATTGTTGAACCCAGGCCGTTTACCAAGGGTCCAGTGGGTATCAGGCCACCCCTGCAGGAGAGTCGTTTTGTCCCATTCATTGGCGCTGGATGAACGTGCCTTGATCCTGGCACCCCCGCCATTAGCGGCGGATACCTCGCGCCTGCTCGCCTCAGCCGGCATCAATAGCCTGTGCACCGTTGACCTGTCCAACCTGCAGACTTGCCTGGCAGAAGGCGCAGGCCTGGCAATCATTGCCGAGCAAGTGTTCGACAACGGCCCCAGTGCGTTGCTGCAAGCATTCATCGACCAGCAACAGAGCTGGTCGGACCTGCCCATCGTGCTGCTCATGCAGGGTGCCTGGTCGGCCGCTTGTGCAGGCAACCACCCAGTGGGCAATCTTTTGCTGCTGGTCGCCCCGTTCGACAACGACCAACTGCTGCACATGACCCGATCCGCCTTGCGCAACCGACGACGGCAATACGCTGCACGCGACCAGTTGCACGACCTGCAGCAGCGCCTGAACACACTGGGAGTGCCGCCAGAGAAGGAACACAAACCCAGCGAGTTCGCCTGCTACGAGACCCGCAAGATGGAAGCCATTGGCCAACTGGCCGGGGGTGTTGCTCACGACTTCAATAACCTGCTTACCAGCATTGGCGGCAGCTTCGAACTGATTGAACGGCGCCTGCATCAAGGCCGCAGCGATGGCCTTGACAGCGTACTGCGGATGGGACGTGAGGCAGTAACACGCGCCGCTCGCGTGACCCACCGCTTGCTGGCCTTCTCCTCCCGTCAATCGCTGAACAGCCAGCGTGTCGACCTGCACGGCCTGCTCGAGGTGAAACGCCTGAAAACCTGCCTCAACCCTGCCATAACGTTACACGTGCATACCGCCAAAGACCTGTGGCCCGTAGAAGCTGATGCCAAACAGTTGCAGGAAGCCCTCGACAACCTGCTGTTCAATGCCTCAGAAGCCATGCCCAGTGGCGGCCAGCTGCGAGTCGAGGCAAGCAACCAGCATATCCCCAGCAAGCAGTTCACCAGTGGAGCTCTGTGTCCTGGTGACTACCTGCGCCTGAGCATCATCGATGACGGCCAGGGCATGGCGCAAAGCACCCTTGAGCGCGCTTTCGAGCCGTTTTTCAGTACCAAGGCGATCGGCCAGGGTATCGGCCTCGGCCTGTCGATGGTCTACGGCTTCAGCAGGCAGTCTCACGGGCATCTCGCACTGCACAGCCAGATTGGCCTGGGCACTCGGGTAGACCTGTACCTGCCGCGCCATATCGGCCAGGCAACGGCACCAAGCAAGCCGATACCTGTGCAGGAGAGCCGGGGCCGTCACGTGCTGGTGGTCGAAGACGACCCCCATGTGCGCCAATTGTTGTGCCAGGCACTGCGTGAGAGCGGCTTCCCCTGCCGCAGCGCGGCCAACGCCACCCAAGGGCTCAAGGTGTTGCGCTCCTCTCAACCCGTGGATTTGCTGGTCAGCGACATCGGCCTGCCCGGTATGAATGGCCGTCAACTGGCCGAAATTGCCCGCAGCCTGCATCCACATTTGCCCGTGCTGTTCATCACCGGCTACGCGGAAACGGCCATGGCCCGCGAGGGTTTTTTGGGCACGGGCATGCACTTGATCTGCAAACCATTCGAACTGAAAGACTTGCAGACGCAGGTCACGCAGATTCTGGGCCGCCCCTGAAACCCGTCATTGTTCGAGCATGCTTAGCGCCTGATCGGCAAGGTCCGCCAGCAAAAACGGCTTGTTCATCAATGCCGTTCCCGGCTGATCAAGCAGCTGCGCTTCAACGGGATGGTCAGCGTAGCCGGTGATGAACAGGATCTTCTGCGAAGGAAGCTGCATGCGCATGGCCTTGGCCACTTGCCGGCCACTGAAGCCGCCGGGTAAACCGATGTCGGTAATCACCAGGTCGAAGGGGCCATCAAGGCGAAAGCGCTCCAGCGCAGCATTGGCGTCACTCGCATCAGTGACCACAAAACCGCGTTCAGTCAGGTACTCGCGCATCACGGCACGCAAGTTCAGCTCGTCATCGACCAGTAACAGGCGCTCACCCTGGGCCATGCGCTGGGAACGTTGCACTGGCTTCGGCGCTTCGGGTGCCGGGTCGTGGCACCTTGGGAAAAGCATGGAAACCCTGGCCCCCTGATTCGGGCTCGACTCGATCCAGGCGTATCCCCCCGATTGACCGACAAAACCATACACCATCGATAGCCCAAGCCCGGAACCACGGCCGATGGGCTTGGTGGTGAAGAACGGCTCAAAAGCCCTGGCAATGTCTCGCGTCGAAAAGCCGTGGCCGTCGTCCTCCACATGCAAGGCAACGTAGTCGCCTGGCGGCAGCCCATTTTCATCAGGGAAGCTGGCCGTCAACCGCTCGTTGACGCTGCGTACAGTGACATTGCCACGTTCCAGGCAGGCCTCCCGGGCATTGGCGCAGAGGTTGACCAAGGCATTTTCAAGTTGGGTAACGTCAAGGCATACGGCCCACGGCGCGACATCCAGTTGCCAGTGCAAGCGCATCTCTGCGCCCAGCGTCTTCAATAGCAACGGCTCGCTTAGCCGCAACTGCCGGTTGAAGTCCAGGGGCTTGGGTGCAAGCGGTTGATGCCGAGAGAATGCCAGCAGGCGATGGGTCAGTTCCATGGCACGTAAGACCGATTCGCGAGCGACCTCCAAATAGGCGTCAACACGCTCCAGGCGGCCATCCTGAAGGCGCCGCTGCAGCAGTTCCAGGCTGCCACCGATGCCAGACAGCAGGTTGTTCATCTCATGGCCCATGCCGCCGGCCAACTGGCCAACCACCTCCATGCGTTCGCTATTGCGCATCAGCGCTTCAGACTTACGCGCGGCCTCTTCGCGGTCTTCGGTGATATCCCGACCGACTGCCGTCAACAGGCTGCCATTGAACCGGGCACTCCAGCGGAACCAGTGATAATGGCCATCGCAGTGACGCAAGCGCGTCTCCAGTTGCTCGGTATTGCGGTATTGCAGGAACCCGGAGACTGCCACTTGTACCTCGGCGCGATCCGCCGGATGCACCAGCTCCAGCACCGGCACATCGTGAACCTGCTCCTCGGACCAGCCCAGAATGCGGTACCAGGCGGGGTTGACGGCATGCAGCTTGAGCTCAGGGGTAACCGTCATCATTGCATCCGGGGACAGTTGCCAGATCTGCTCGCGCTCGGCCACATGGCGCGCTATCTGTCGTTCATAGCCCTGCACCTGCTCACGCCAATGATGGTACGCCTCCACGCTGGCCGTGGTCTCGATCACCTTGTGCAGAAACCCCGCCACGTTTCCAAATTCATCGCGCAGGGGTGCATAACCGAACGCGCACCACAGCGGCTCGCTGCCTTCGACGCAGACGAGCAGGGGCTGGTCCTCGACAAAGTTCGAACGCCCTTCAAGCGCCTTGAATACCCAGGGCCCCATCGCCTCCCAGAGGTCACTCCAGAGCGCATCGAACGCATTGCCCAGCGCATCCGGCCTGGCGGCCCGCAGCGCCCGGTAGCCATCATTGTGCACCACGCAGAGGTCTGCCCCCCAGACCACTGCGCAAGGAAACGGTGACGAGTGCATCATGTCGACGGCAATGCGCAACGAGGCCGACCAACGTGGCAACGGCCCAAGTGATGTGTGCCCCCAGTCGAACTGCGCAATTCGTTGGCTCATCAGATCGAGCGGTGCCGATACGGGCGTTTTCAAGGTGAGCTCCCGCGCAGGCTTGCGCGGCGTACCGTGTGCGGGCAATAGCGTTACTCCAGCAATGCGTAGATTACCTCGGTTCCGAGGCTGCCCCGGAGGGGTTCGTTCACGTTAGCACAGCACAAGCTGCGCACGATGGCGGACTTGCGCCTGGCAGCTATGCTGATTAGGTTTTCCCCTGGGCCAGGGAGCAACGGCCCATTCAGGTTGCCGACAGGAGCATGGTCATGAGCAAGAAAATGCTGGTAGTGCTGACCAATACAGCCAAGTATCCGACCTTGAATCGGGCGACCGGGCTGTGGCTGGGTGAAGCGGTGCACTTTGTCGAAAAAGTCGAAAAGGCCGGCTACACGGTCGATTATGTAAGCCCTGAGGGTGGCTACGTCCCTGTCGACCCACACAGCCTGCAGATGGCCCCCGACCTGGACTGGCAATGGTATGACGACAAGCGTTTCATGACGCGGCTGGGCACAAGCTTGAGCCCTGGCCAGGTAAAAGCCGACGAATACAGCGTCATCTACTACACCGGCGGCCACGGTGTGATGTACGACTTCGCCGATAACCAGCCGCTGCAAGAGGTGGCACGCAGGATCTACGAGAAAGGGGGTATCGTTGCCGCGGTCTGCCACGGCGTAGTCGGCCTGCTCAATATCAAGCTCAGCGACAACAGCCTGCTGCTTAAAGACCGTAAGGTGACCGGGTTTTCAAATATTGAGGAAAAACTGGTCGAACTGGACAACATAGTGCCGTTCCTGACAGAAAACGAGCTAGGTGGCCGTGGTGGGGTATACAGCAAACATGAGGACCCGTGGAAACCCTACGTGATCGGGGATGGTCAGCTGATCACCGGGCAGAACCCTGCCTCCACTGCACTGCTCGCGGACAAAGTACTGGCAAAACTCGACGGTAGATAAAGCCTTACATCAGCCTTTTGGTTTTCCTGCCCCGCAAACTGCACGCGGACTACAGCCGGCCGATCAAATGAACGCTTAGGCTCATGGCTCAGCTGTACACCTCGAACAGCTAGGCCGGAGAGCGATTGCGCTATGTTGAAAATCATGCACGCCGGGCGTCGCCTGCGGGAGCTGCTGCTACTTGCTACGGTGGCCCTGGTGCCTGTGGTTTCAGGTTTGCTGGTGATGATTGTCCAGTTGGAAATGAAGCTTGCGGAAAACGCGACCATCTCAGTCAAGGAGGCGGTATTCAGCGTTGACCAGGCACTGAACCGCATGCATGAAGCTGCCCAGCGTACCCTGCCGCTTGCAGGCCAAGCTTGCGACAGCGTCAAAAAAATGCTGCAGGAACAGGTCATGAGCCGCTCCATGCTCAGGTCGCTTACCCTGGTCGAAAGTAACAAGGCCTATTGCAGCAGTACTTCAGATTCCCTGGAAGACCTATCGTCCTTTGCCTTGTCCGGCAAACAGGTCGAACTGTCCTACGGGCAACCCGACAAACGCCGCAAGCTGGTTGTCAACTATCACTTGCAGGGCATGAACGGTAGCGTGATCGTGACCGCCTATGCCACCCAGCTACGCAGCGAACTGGATGGTTTTCAGGATGGGCTGACACTGCTGCTGGAGTTCGACGACCGCTACATCTGGAGCCAAGGCGACAGCCGTGACGCACAGCGCCCCTCGCAGTCCGAGTTCTTTGCAAGCGCGGTGTCTTCCAGGTATGGATACAGGGTAAAAGGCGGTTACGCCGAGGGCTTCACCGCACAGGAAATCCACCAGTCGATGATGCAGATCGTTCCATCATTGACGCTGGTAGGGATCGCAACCGCCTCGATTGTCTACCTGGGTTTGTTCAGGGCACGGGCCCACAGGCGTGGGGCGGCCACCGAGCATGCATGATGGCGGCGCCCCTCCAGCAGGTTCAGTCGGTGCTCAGCACGCCACGGCGTACCTGGTCGCGCTCGATGGATTCGAACAATGCCTTGAAGTTGCCTTCGCCAAAGCCATCATCCCCTTTGCGCTGGATGAACTCGAAGAACACCGGGCCGAGCAGGGTTTCCGAGAAAATCTGCAACAATAGGCGCTTGTCTTCAGGTTGAGACGCACCATCGAGGAGGATACCGCGAGCTTGCAACTGGTCGACCGGCTCACCATGGCCAGGCAACCGCTCTTCGAGCATTTCGTAGTAAGTTTGCGGCGGCGCCGTCATGAAGCGCATGCCGAAGCCTTTCAGGGCGTCCCAGGTCTTGAGCAGGTCGTCGGTAAGGAAGGCCACGTGCTGGATACCTTCGCCGTTGAACTGCATCAGGAACTCTTCGATCTGCCCGGCGCCCTTGGACGATTCTTCGTTGAGCGGGATACGGATCATGCCATCGGGAGCCGTCATGGCCTTGGACGTCAGGCCGGTATATTCACCCTTGATATCGAAGTAGCGGATCTCGCGGAAATTGAACAGCTTCTCGTAGAAGCCAGCCCAGTAGGCCATGCGCCCGCGGTACACGTTGTGGGTGAGGTGGTCGATGATCTTCAGGCCGGCACCCACCGGGTTGCGGTCCACACCTTCGATGAAGTTGAAGTCGATGTCGTAGATCGAGCTGCCTTCGTCGAAGCGGTCGATCAGGTACAGCGGCGCGCCACCGATGCCTTTGATCGCCGGCAAGCGCAGTTCCATCGGGCCGGTTTCGATTTCCACCGGCTGGGCGCCCAGTTCCAGAGCTCGGGCATAGGCCTCATGGGCATTGCGCACGCGGAACGCCATGCCGCACACCGACGGGCCGTGTTCGGCGGCAAAGTACGAGGCGATGCTCTTGGGTTCGTTGTTCAGGATCAGGTTGATGCCACCTTGGCGGTACAGGTGCACATCCTTGGAACGGTGGCTAGCCACCTTGGTGAAGCCCAGTATCTGGAACACCGGTTCGAGTACGCCAGGGGTAGGCGAAGCCAGTTCGATGAATTCGAAACCCATCAGGCCCATTGGATTTTCAAAGATATCAGCCATGTTCGTGTCCTCATCTGCAGCGAAAAATTATAGATTGCGCGGGATGTAGAACAGAAATGGCGGGGAGCAAGGGATACCACGCACGCTGCGGGCGAGGTAGTCACCTATGATCAGCTTGAACCCATGGTATGTCATATGGACCCATTCTCGGCGGGCTTGATCCTTCGGAATTGAAGGACCTTATTGTTGTATTCGTAAATGGATTCTACATTGCGTAAAATCGTTTGTCGCGTTTTAGTTGCCCCCCCGTTCCGACAAGCGGCTATTCTCTCGTTACCCTCAACACAGATTATTCCAGCATGCCCCTTACCGCTAAACGCCGCGCCCGCCTGGGCTGGCGCAACCTGCTGCCCTGGGTCGTCGGCGTGCTGCCGGTATTGTGCGGCCTTGCCGTGATGAACTGGCAGGTCGAGCGCGAGATGCAGACCAACAGCCAGGCCACCACACGCCAAGCGGTGGAGCATCTCGAACGCATCCTCGACAACCTGTCCGGCGCTGCCAATGCGCTCCTGCCCCTGACTACCCTCCCTTGCGACCAGGCCAAGCTTATGCTGCGTGCCCAGGTAACTCGCAATGCCTTCGTACGCTCGACCAACCTGTTCAGGCACAACAACCTTTATTGCACCTCGCTGTTCGGCGAATTCGACGAGCCGGTCAACGCTAGCGACTACACAGACGGCAAACTGTGGCTGATGGACGGCAACTCAGTCACCCCGGGGCATCCGCTATTGGTGTACCGCGCCAGCGACGGCGACCACGGCGCAATCACCACGGTCGATGGCGACCACCTGCTGACAGCACTGCGCCTGATCGGCCCCGATGAAGACCTGCAAATACGCGTGGGCGATGCCTGGATGGGCAAGGATGGCGTGGTACACAAAGGCGTGCCCCCTGCGGCCGCAAGCGCCAATGTGCTGTTGGGCTCGACGCGTTACCCGTTCAGCGTGCAAGGCGGCTACAGCGCCGACAAGCAAGGACAGCTGCTGCGCAGCCACTACCCTGCCCTGCTCAGCCTGCTGCTGGTGCTGGGTGCCGTGGCCGCACTGGCTTGCCGCTGGCAGATTCGCCGCGCCACCTCACCCCGCGCCGAACTGGATCGGGCCCTGCAGGCAGACGAATTCCTGCCGTACTTCCAGCCGGTGGTGCGCAAGGGCGATTACCGCTGGGCCGGTGCCGAAGTGCTGATGCGCTGGAACCACCCACGAGAAGGCCTGGTCCGCCCTGACCTGTTCATTCCCTATGCCGAGCACAGCGGGCAGATAGTCGCGATGACCCGATCGCTGATGATGCACACTGCCCAGAGCCTCGCGCCCTATGCCGGGCTGCTGGGGGACGGTTTCCACATCGGGGTCAACATTACCGCCGACCACTGCCGTGACTTGCGCCTGCTGGACGACTGCCGCACCTTCCTGCAGCACTTTCCGCCCGGCCGGGTGGTGCTGACCCTGGAGCTGACCGAGCGCAAGCTGATCGAACCCACCCCCGTGACCCTGGAACTGTTCGAGAAGCTGCATGCCATGGGGGTGATGATTGCACTTGATGATTTTGGCACCGGGCAGTCAAGCCTCAATTACCTGCGCCAGTTCAAGGTCGACTACCTGAAAATCGACCAAAGCTTCGTCGCCATGATCGGCGGCGACGCGCTGTCGCTGCACATTCTCGAAACCATCATCGAGCTGTCAGCCAAACTTGGCCTTGGCATCGTTGCCGAAGGTGTCGAAACCGACACCCAGCGCGACTACCTGGCCCGCCATGACGTGGACTTCCAGCAAGGCTACCTGTTCGCCAGGCCCATGCCGGCGGCGCAGTTCCTTGAGGCACTGACCGCACATCCGGGCGCGTCACGGTTGCCGCAAGACGCGCCCCCTGAGATCATGCGCGGCTGATCCAGCCGCTCAACTCCCCTATTCGAGGCACTCGTGTCAAAAGGCATTGTTTCATCGGTCATGGCGTCCTGTTTGTTCGCTGTGATGTACTTCTATACCTCGCTGCTCACGCCACTCGATGGCGAAGAGATCTTTGGCTGGCGCACCCTGCTGACACTGCCCTGCCTCACCTTGTTCATGCTTGTCTCGAAAGACTGGAAACGGGTAGGCGAGCTGCTGGCCCGGGTAAAACGTACGCCAGTGCTGTTGCTGGGCATGGTCGGTACGTCGTGGTTAATGGGCGTGCAGTTGTGGCTCTTCCTCTGGGCCCCCCTGCACGGGCGCAGCCTGGAAGTGTCGATGGGCTACTTTCTGCTGCCGCTGGCCATGGTCCTGACCGGGCGGCTGGTGTATGGCGAGCGCCTGTCGCGGCTGCAAAAGGTCGCCGTGGCCTGCGCCGCGCTGGGCGTAGGCCACGAGCTCTACCAAAATGGCAGTTTTGCCTGGGAGACCCTGCTGGTGACGATCGGCTACCCGATCTATTTCGTACTGCGCCGGCGTTGCCGCACTGACCACCTGGGTGGCCTGTGGTGCGACATGTGCCTGCTGCTGCCATGGGCGCTCTACTTCGTGATCCAGGGCCCGCTGTCGTCTGGCGACCTGCAGGCCCACCCAGGCCTTTATGCCTTGATCCCCGTCCTTGGGGCGATCAGCGCCTCAGCCCTGATCGCCTACGTGCTGGCCAGCCGCTTGCTGCCATTCAGCCTGTTCGGCCTGCTCAGCTACGTCGAGCCGGTGTTACTGGTGGGGGTCGCGCTGCTGCTGGGTGAAACCATCGGCCCGGATCAGTGGCTGACTTACCTGCCGATCTGGGCCGCGGTGCTGGTACTGGTGCTCGAAGGCTTCAAGCACCTGCTGCGCCAGCGTCGCCGCTCGGTATAAGCCGAACCTGGCGCACCCGCCGCTCTTCAACCGCTTCCACGGTGAGCGTCCAGCCATTCCACGCCAGGCGGTCACCCACCATCGGCAGGCGATCGAGCAGGCTCATGACCAGGCCCGCGAGGGTCTGGTAATCGTCGGTGGCACGTGCACTGAAGCCGGTACGTGCCTGTACCTGGCTCAGGTTCAGTGCACCGCTCACCACAAAGCCTTCACCCTCCTGGACAATGCCAGGGCCTTCAACTTCGCTGGCATCTGGCAGCTCACCGGCAATCGATTCAAGAATGTCGGTCATGGTCAACAGGCCGGTGAAGTCACCGAACTCGTTGATCACGAAGGCGATGTGGGTCGACTGACCACGCATCTGCTCCAGGGCGTTGAGGATGCTGAAGCTCTCCAGCAGGTTCAACGGCGCCCGTGCCATGCCTTCCAGGTCCGGCTGGCTGCCCGACAACAACTCCTTGAGCAGCTCCTTTTTGTGCACGAAGCCCAGCGGTTCGTCGACACGGCCATCACGAATCAACGGCAGGCGCGAGTATGGCGAATTGGCCAATGCCTGCGTGATGGCTTCGGCCGGCTGCGCCAGGTCGATCACATCGACTTCGGCACGTGCGGTCATCACCGTTCGGATAGGCCGCTCGGCCAGGTTAAGTACGCCACTGATCATTATCCGTTCACGGCGGTCGAACAGCACCTGTTCCTCGCCACCCTCAACCATGTCGGCGATTTCCTCGCCCACCTCGTCAGCCTCGACCCGGCGGCCGCCCAGCATGCGCAGCACGGCATGTGCGGTGCGTTCACGCAGCGGCCTGTGCTGCTGCAAGCTGCGCTTGCGACGGGCACGCGCCAACTGGTTGAACAGCTCGATCAGGATCGAGAAGCCGATCGCTGCGTACAGGTAGCCTTTCGGGATATGGAAGCCCAGGCCCTCGGCGGTAAGGCTGAAACCAATCATCATCAGGAAGCCCAGGCACAGCATGATCACCGTGGGGTGGGCGTTGACGAAGCGGGTCAGCGGCTTGCTGGCAACGATCATGATACCGATCGAGAAAATCACCGCGATCATCATCACCGACAGCTCTTCGACCATGCCCACCGCCGTGATCACCGCATCCAGCGAGAACACAGCATCCAGTACCACGATCTGAGCGACGATAGGCCAAAATGCGGCATGGCGCAGCGTGCCACTTGCCTGGGTGACATGGCCCTCCAGGCGCTCGTGCAGCTCCATGGTGGCCTTGAACAGCAGGAACACACCGCCGAACAGCATGATCAGGTCACGGCCCGAGAAGCTCTTGTCGAACACCTCGAACAGCGGCGCAGTCAGGGTGACCATCCACGAAATGCTGGCCAGCAGGCCAAGGCGCATGATCAACGCCAGGCTCAGGCCGATCACCCGCGCGCGGTCTCGCTGATGGGGCGGCAGCTTGTCGGCCAGAATGGCGATAAACACCAGGTTGTCGATACCCAGCACCAGCTCGAGGACGATAAGCGTCAACAGGCCTAGCCAGGCCGTGGGGTCGGCTAGCCATTCCATTAGCGGGTACTCACGAGCGAAGCGTCACGAGGACGGAGGGGGGACGGCCTGAAAGGCCAGAAACTGGGGGGCTCCGCGAAGGTGCTCATATAGACCTTGATAGCAAATTGGGACAAGAATCGTACAAGCACAGCAGGTTTATCTGATAGCGCAAAACTATTTCAAAACCTTAAAGGAATTTGAGTCTGTATTTTTGTAGGTACTTTTCTTCAATACCGTCGACCGCCAACAGCTGAAAATCATGGCTCCTTCCCTCCACCGGATCTTTCTCATGAGCCTGTCCATGTCCATGGCCGCCTTCGCACTGGCGGCGTCAATTTCCCCCGGCCCGGTCAACATCATTGCCCTGAGCAGCGGCGCCAACCATGGCCTACGCGCCAGCCTGGCACATGTGGCTGGCGCCACGCTGGGTTTCTGCCTGTTGCTGGTGCTGGTCGGGCTGGGCTTGCACCAGCTGCTGGTGCGTTGGCCGCTGATGGGCCAGCTGCTGCACTGGGGCGGGGTAACGTTTCTGCTGTACATGGCGTGGAAACTTGCGCGCGATGATGGCCAGCTGACCGGCATGCACTCGACACCCGCCCCCTCGGCCTGGCAAGGCGCGGCGATGCAATGGCTGAACCCCAAGGCCTGGCTGGCAGCAGTGGCCGGGGTCGGCGCTTATACCGGTGGTGAGCAGCACTTGCTGTGGTTGTTCACCTGGATCTACGGGCCGATCTGTTTCATTTCGGTGGCCAGCTGGGCATGGGCTGGCAGCGTGGTTCGCCAGTACCTGGGCAACCCACGGCACCTGCGCCTGCTCAATCGAGGGTTGGCGGTGTTGCTGGTGGGCAGTGCTGTCTACCTGGTTATCTGACGCCAGCCGCATTCCGATAATGACCCGGCGTCGCCGCCAGATGCTTTTTGAAAGCCCGCTGCAAGTGCGCTTGGTCTGCAAACCCGGCCTCCTGCGCAACCTCGGCAATCGCCCGCCCCTGACGCAACTGCGCCCTGGCCAGCTGAACACGCTGGTCGAGCAGGTAGCCATGCGGTGTCAGCCCATAATGTTGGCGGAAGGCTCGAATCAGATAGGCGCGCGACAGGCCGCACGCTGTGCAGATATCTTCAAGGCTCAGTGGATCGGTGCGATGAGCACGTATGAACGCTGCTGCCGCGCTCAGCCGCGGGTTGCCTTCGGCCCTCGCCTGGGCGTTGGCGCCGAGAAAGTCCGGCAATGCGCCAAACAGTTCTGCCAAGCGGCCTTCCCGATCAGGCACGCCCGCATCGAACAGGTCAGCGAACCCCTGCAACAACCGCTGGTACAACGCAGGCGAGCTGCTCCAGGTCTGCGTAGGCAATTTAAAGCCTTGCGCCTGTAGCCAGGACATATCGACGAACAGCATCAGGTAAGACCAGGGCTCAGCGTCGATGGGGTTGCAGGCATGCACAACACCCGGGTTCATCAGCACGGTGGTACCGGCCCCTACCTGGATGCGCAGGTCGCCGTTGAGGTAGGTACTTCGCCCACCCGTGATCACGCCGATTGAAAAGCTCTCATGGGAGTGCGCGGCGTAGCACACCTGGCGCCCGTCCCCTACCCGCCGGGCTTCGACAAAGGGCAATGCATGATCACGCCAGAACCGCGAAACCTCGATCATCCCCTTGCCCACTTGATGCTGACATTCACCGATACTACACGTTTACCGTGGAAGCAGGTCCAGCGTGCGCTCCACCTCTTCGATATCGATCCGGAAACCATCGCCATCCGGAATCCCGACCACAAAAGCGAAATGCTGATGGTCGCGATCGGTCAGGTATTTGTAGTAGCTCACAAACCGGTCAGGCGGCTGCAAGGTGAGCAGGCTACCACCGGGCTGCAGCACATTTACCCCATGCACCAATTGGCTGCCCTCCACGCCAATGACCACTTTTGCCCCGGCGCAGGCTGCAACAATACTCGGCACATCGGACTTGAGCGGGTTCACAACACGGAAACCGCGGGTGACACGCAGGTGCTCGGCAAGCTCCAGCTCATTACGCAACAAGCGCAGGTCGCCGTCGCCGCCACGCAGCAGGAACACGCCAGGATGTGGGGCATGCGGCACGTGCGACAGCAATTTATCCCCCATGGCCCGGTAGCGGGCATGCCGGCTGCGGTTGTTGCCCTGATCATCGAACAGCACCAGCTCACGGAAAAACGCACTGCGCAGGCGCAGGGGCTTCATGCCCAGCCAGTCTTCATAGGCCGGGGCCTGGGTAAACAGCGGGTATCTGGCCGAGGGTGCGGTGGTCACCGGTATGCCCTCATTGCAGGCCAGCGCATAGGTTGGGCAATCTTCCATCAGCCAGGTGCCGAACCACGAATTGCCGTTTTGCGTGCAGTAGATGGCCGCGCGGTCTATTTCGTTGTCAACGATGATGGTCGGGAAGGTACTTGGCTTGAGCGACAGCCAGTGGCTGGCCTTGCCTTTGTACAACGCACCATCGACCAGCCACACATCCTTGATCAGGTAGCCGCGGGTTGGCCCTTGCAATGTGCTGATGCCACCCTCCATGGTGCGAGCGGGGTGCACGTAGGGGTAAAAACGCTTGCCCTCCCAGCCCGTTACCCGTTCCAGCTGGCCAGGCAGGAAAATGGCCGCCGGGGACACAGTGGTTTCGCCTGGAGCAATGTCCCAACTCCTGGTGGCGATGCTCTTGAGGTCGATGGCGGTATTCTTGCCCAGCCGCTTGCGCGCCATGTAACGATAGGCGGCCAAGGTCCAGGTGTGCTGCTTGGCCGCGGACGATGCACTGAACTGCGAGATGTCGCTCCCCATGAAGCGTCCTCCCCTGATGACGAAGTTTAAACCCTGGCGTAGAGCGCCAGATCAATGCATCCCTGGCAGTCACTCAGTTGCACGTGACTCTTTCCATGGTCGGCGGTGACTGCACGCTGGCATAACGGCTGCGCAGGGTTTCCACGAAGGGCTCACCCGCACCATTGCCACCGTAGAGATAAATCTTGTGCAGCCCCCCAAACACCATCTCGTGGTATCGGCTGGCAACCTCCTCATCGCTCGGGCCATCCGGCAACCCCAAGTGCAGCGTGAGTTTGTTGCCCTCCACTGCGAACATCGGCGTATCCCACAAGAACTTGGCTGTGCCGGTCTTTGGCAAGCGGACAAACAGATAGGCATGGTTGCCCAACGAGTCGATGTCTCCCCCGCGACGGCGCTTCCATTTCAGCAGGCCGTCGTCCGGGCGCGCGAGGCACAGCCCGATGTCGTAGTAATCGAAGCCCTGCTGCAGTGCCCACTCAAGCGCCATGAAGGTGGTGATCGAATTCACCTCACGCAACCTCTTGGCATCACTGAACACTGCCTCGCAGTAGCCGAAACGCAACGTGCTCCAGTACCGCTTGCCCCCGCGTACCACTTCACAACCCAAGTGGCAGCCGATCACTTCATCACCCAAGGTAATCAGGTCGAGCCGGCCGACGCTTTTGGCAATGCGGAACACTTCTTCCGTGGGGAACTGCGCAGCATGGATACCTTGCCTGGCGGTGGCATAGGGGCGCAGCAGCTCGCGGTCTGCCATGGCGATCTCGTCGTCCGACAGGGCTTGTCGCATCTGGTAGAGCGGGCGGTTCTTGCGGATGCTGCGCCGCAGTTCGCTGTCGTAGCGCGCCGTGATGTCCTCCAGCGAGCGGCCCAACGGTACTACAGCGCTCAGGTAATGCGGCACTGACAGCGCCCCAGACGAGGGTATTTCGCTGATGACCACTACATGGTTTGCAGCCGCCGTGGCACTTGCACTTTCTACGATCGAAGCACTGCCCTGGCCCTTGCCGCCGATCAGCAGCTTGGCCATTTCCCGCTGTTGTTTGCGGCCGATGTAAAGAATTTCGTAGGGGCTCTCCTGCTGTAGCCGAAACCTCGCTACTTCCCAGCGCCAGAAACAGGCGCGCGCCGCCATTTCTCGCACTTTGCTTGCCAACAGCCTCATTTCGTAGCGCTGGGAGGGTGACAGGAGCTTTCGCGCCACAGCCGTCAAGGTCTCTTTCATTTTTTCTTCGACGTCCTTTGAAGGGCTTTATGGTCTATCTGACAAAGAGAAAAAATCAGCAAAAACACTTAACGCTTTGATTTTTATAGTTTGCCCTGAAACTTGCTTATCACATTCAGTAACAATTTAAGATGCCTGCAAACGCTTTGGCAAGCGGCTTCTAGCTGACTTTAGATCAAGTTTGATGGCGTCAAATTTCCTGCGTGAAAACCCACGCCAATTGCAAGTTTGCTATAAGCGTGCCGACGCACACGGCCTTTCATTACCACTTGGCTATTGATAATTAGCATTTGATATCTTCTTTGCATAAAAGAAACGTCGACATGCCTGAACGCTTTTGCGGTGGCTGCCGGGCCATTTGGCAAGCACCCACGGCCCGATTGAGCCAGACTGGTGTTTTGCCGGCAGCCGGTGCATGCTCCATGCTGAAGCGATTCACCCTGCTTTGAACCAGCCCCGCAATGTGAGGTGCAGTACCTATGGACCGTCTGCTCGATTCACTCTTCCCCAGCGCCGAGAACATTCCGGAAACCTGGCGCCTGGGAGCCCCAATGGAACAACGCGACTACCTGGTGAACGGCGAACTCAGGCAGTGGGACGGCCCCTTGGCCACGGTGCGCAGCCCGGTATGGCTGAAGGAGGGCGCAGAGGAACGCCAGGTGGTACTGGGTAGCGCCCCGCTGCTCGACGCGGACACCGCCCTTACGGCCCTCGACGCCGCCGTGCAGGCCTACGACAAGGGCCGCGGTGCCTGGCCGAACATGCGTGTGGCCGAACGCATCCAGCATGTCGAAAACTTCCTGGCCCGTATGCGCGAGCAGCGCCAGGCCGTGGTCAAGCTGCTGATGTGGGAGATTGGCAAGAACCTCAAGGATTCAGAAAAAGAATTCGACCGCACCTGCGACTACATCGTCGACACCATCAATGCCCTCAAGGACCTCGACCGCCGCTCCAGCCGCTTCGAGCTGGAACAAGGCACCCTCGGCCAGATCCGCCGCGCGCCGCTGGGTGTGGCGTTGTGCATGGGGCCCTACAATTACCCGCTGAACGAAACCTTCACCACCCTGATCCCGGCGCTGATCATGGGCAACACCGTGGTGTTCAAGCCGGCCAAGTTCGGTGTGCTACTGATCCGCCCGTTGCTCGAAGCCTTCCGCGACAGTTTCCCGCCGGGGGTGATCAACGTGATCTATGGCCGCGGCCGGGAAACGGTGAGCGCGCTGATGGCCAGCGGCAAGGTCGATGTATTCGCCTTCATTGGCACACACAAGGCAGCCAGCGACCTGAAAAAGCTGCACCCACGCCCGCATCGCCTGCGCGCCGCGCTGGGCCTGGATGCCAAGAACCCAGGCATCGTGTTGCCGCAGGTCGACCTCGACAACGCTGTCGAAGAGGCGGTTACCGGCGCGCTGTCGTTCAACGGCCAGCGCTGCACAGCGCTGAAGATCCTGTTCGTCCACGAGCACGTGGTCGACGCCTTCCTCGACAAGTTCCAGCGCAAGCTGGCCGCGCTCAAGCCCGGCATGCCCTGGGAACCGGGCGTCGCGCTGACGCCATTGCCGGAGCCCGGCAAGGTCGACTACCTTGACGGCCTGGTCGCCGATGCCACGGCCAAGGGCGCACGCGTGCTCAACGCAGGTGGCGGGCAAAGCCGCGGCTCGTTCTTCTATCCGGCCTTGCTGTACCCGGTTAACAACGACATGCGCGTGTACCACGAAGAGCAGTTCGGCCCCCTGGTACCCGTGGTGCCCTACCGCGACCTGCAAACCGTCATCGACTACGTGCTGGACTCCGATTACGGCCAGCAGTTGAGCCTGTTCGGCAACGATCCGGCGACCATCGGTAGCCTGGTCGACATCTTCGCCAACCAGGTCGGGCGCATCAACATCAACGCGCAGTGCCAGCGCGGCCCCGACACCTACCCGTTCAACGGCCGCAAGAACAGCGCCGAAGGCACTCTGTCTGTGCATGACGCCTTGCGCGTGTTCTCCATCCGCACCCTGGTCGCCACCCGCTTCCAGGAGGCCAACAAAGAACTGATCAGCGAAATCATCCGTAATCGCCAGTCGAGCTTCCTGACCACCGACTACATCTTCTGACGGCCGCGCTTATAGAAAATCGATCTAGCGGCATTGTCGATTGTCCATCGGCGCAAACGACTCTAAGCAACAGGGCGCCATCCGGCGCCCACTGCAACGGAGAGTCGAACATGGCAGTCAAACCCATCCCCGAAGGCCAGCACAGCATCACCCCCTATCTGGCCATCAACGACGCCGCCAAGGCCATCGAGTTCTACAAGAAGGCCTTCGGTGCGGTCGAAATGTTCCGCCTTGATGCTCCTGGTGGCCGTGTGGGCCATGCCGAACTCAAGATCGGTGATTCGTCGCTGATGCTGGGCGACCCCTGCGACATGGAAGGCGGCCTTACCGCCAGCCAGAAGCTCAGCGGCGCAGGCGTGGGCCTGCACCTGTATGTCGAGGACTGCGACAAGGTCTACGCCCAAGCCCTGGCGGCTGGCGGCACGCAGTTGCACCCCTTGACCGACCAGTTCTATGGCGACCGCAGTGGCACCCTGAAAGACCCGTTCGGCAATATCTGGTTCGTCTCGACCCACAAGGAGGACCTGAGCCCTGACGAAATTCGCGCCCGCGCAGCGAAGATGTTCGGCGGTAACCCAGCGGCAAGTTGAAAGCGGCGCCACTTTGCTTGAAGCTTGAGGCTCGTAGCCTGGAGCTGCTTCATGCGAATCATCGACAAAACCGCTGCGCAGGTGCGCAGCCTGACCCCCGCTGAAGAGGATCTGCTGGTCGGTTTTGCCACCGGCAGCCTCGTCGGCCCGCGCCTGCTGCAGGCGAACCAGCTACTGATGAAGGTTCGCAACGCCAACCAATGGCTGGCCTGCGACTGCCGCAACGACGCCCTGCCGGTGCTCAATGTCACCCTTAACGGCAATACCGGCACATTGTTCCTCAAGAACAACCCGGGCACTGCCGAGCATGCCCCTGGTTGCCCGTTTACCAAAGACGAGCGGGAAGCCGCCGAACGCGAAGACGATCCCGCACCACCTGCCGCCTGGCTGCCGCCCGACACGCCGCTGCGCCTGATGGGTGACTTTCGCGCCGGTACCGCCAGTGCCGCAAGCGATGGCAACGACCGGCGCGAGCAACAGCGCCTGCTGTCGCTGCTGCTTACCTGGATCGAGACCAGCGGCCTCAACCTTTACGCCACTCACCTGAAGAAGGACCTGACCACGCAGTTTGCCGAATTGCGCAGCGTGGCCAGTCGCTACCCGCTGCTGGAGCGGATACCTGCCAGCAACTACCTGGAAACCCGGCTGGACATGAAGCACATGATGATGCTCAAGTCCCGGCTGCGTGAATCCACACTGTTCGGCAACCATCGCCGCCACGGGCTGATGCTGGACTGCGTCGACCAGATCAAAGGGCGCAAGCTGTTCAACAATCGCAGTGAAGACGGCTTCGACTTCCAGGGGCACCACCTGTACTGGGGCGGTAGCCGTACCAGCGGGCCGTTGCTGGCACTGATGATCTACTCGCCGACCAGCGCCGGTAGCCATTTCTATGAGCTGATCCATGTGGCCAGCGTGCCGGTGCTATCGCGCGCGCATCTGTTCCCGGTGTACCGCGATGAAGAACGCGAGCCACTCAAGGCCCTGGTGTCGCTGATCGACTGGATGGCCAGCAAGGGCGTCAAGGTGCAAATGCGCCGGCCGGTGATCGGCGGCCAGGTGATGGATGAGCTGGTGATGACCTCGGACCAGGACCGGGTATTGTCAGTGTCGCTCCTCGAACAGCCGATTGGGCCCGAGCCGGACACCGAAAACTTCAAGCGCTACGCCGACTTCAAGAGCCTGGAAACCTTCCGCAAGTTTGTTGCCGGTTTCTTCATGCGCGAACGCTGAATTGCGGCCGGTACATGCCCCGGGCAGGCACAGTCATGTGTCGTGACAGGGACGCAAGGCGGCCCCAGGATCCCGGGCTATTGACTCAGTCCAGGCAGTCCTTGGCAGCCTGGCGCAATTTGTCGCCAGACAGGAAGCTGCCCTTGTAGAAGGTCGCGCGGCTGCCTTCACGAGAGTCAACCACGTCCAGTACATCGTCACTTGCCACCGCACTGGATGCCGTCAGCCGATACCCGTGGGCAATCGACTTCTGCGTGGCCTGGGGTGCCAGAACCTGCCACTTGGGCAGGACACAGGCGGCGTACACCTGCGGCGTTTTTTTGGTCAGCTTGCTGGCAGTGGGTTTGCCGGGCGTCGCGCAGCCAGCAAGGCTGGCAACCAACGCAGAAGCGATGAAGATACGAAAAGTAGGCATTTGCAATTGGCCGTCAGGGATACGCTGCATTCTAACGAGGGTTGTCCAAAGTTTCTAACCAACCAAGGTCTTGCTGGTGAATTTTCGCGCCATTGACACAGCAACGACGCGCCAGTGACAACACCATCACATCGCGGGTTGTTTACTGGCGCCCGGTCACTGCAATTAATTGTTTGAATCCAGGGAACGAAGTCATTCTGCCCTGCTTCTCATCAACATCAGGCAACGGCAATACCGGCCGGCTTTGTTCAGGAGAACCCCATGCTCTGGTGGCTGGAAATACTCGCCCAATATGCAACCTCCACCGGCTTGGCCGTGCTCTGTATTTTCGTGTTCTGGGCCTATGGCTTGGCATTCGGCAGCGTCTACATGAGGCTCCTCTCTGGCCTGCTGGCTGCCATGCTGCTAACGATCGCCGCATGCCCGCACGGTGTGGACTTTGCCTTGGGCAAGCACCTGGCGCTTGGTGGTCCAGGTGCTCTGCTGCTGTTTATTGCAGATGCAGCAGGCGTGATCACAGCGGTGGTGGTGGCCTCGTTTTTCTTCAGCCCCGGGCGGTTGCAGGACGAAGCCTGAGCGGGCTCACTGGTGGGGACCTGATATTTCTGCCAGTAGCATGGGTAGCCGAACGTTGAGAAAGTGAACTGCCAATGGGGCACCTCACCGCGACTCGGCCAGGAAATACACACCATGCAAAAGAACGCCAACATCACGCGCTTCTTCTACCAGAACGGCAAACTCGTCACCCTTAAAACCGGTGAACAGAGCCGTAGCATCTTTCGGTCCTCGGATGTGCCACTTGCCGAGCAACACTTAGACGGCACCCGCACCAGTGGATTGCTGGTGACCGACGACAAGGGTTCGGTGCTACAGGTGCAGGAAAACAGCTGAGCCCCCTCAAGCCGCACCGGCCCCACCATAAGGGTCGCACAAGCGCTCCAGCGTTCGGGCAAGGCTGCGCTTTCCACAAATCTGTTGCGTTTCACCCTGCCCTGAGGCGATGCTCATGGAACGGTTGAAGCAACAGACACGGAAGGCCTTTAGCACCATGGAAACGCTTCTCAGCATCAAGTCCGATCTGGTCAGTACAGCCGATCATCTGGAAAAGCTCAGTCAGGCCATGAGTGGCCACGCCAGGTTCATGGAGGCGCGTGCCAGTTCGCAGAGCGAGATTGATGTCACGGCGCACATCAGGTCCATCAATGTGGTAGCAGACGAGTTGCGCGCTGTCGCTGCAAAAATCGACGACATTGGAGGTGCTAGCTTCAGCTCAACCTGAGCTTCACCACTTTGCTCAGCGCCCAGCCACTGAAGACGTAGAACGCATCCAGGTAGAAACGCCCCGCGTAGTTGGGCAATGGCGCGTGATTCAACAGCACATCCGGGTCGGGCGTGGGTGGGAACAAGGCATAAAAGCCGTTGGGCAGCACCGCCAAGGCCAACAATAGCAGGTAAGTCGATGTTTGCAGCAGGGTGCTACGATTGCTGAACCTGGCGGCACCCTTCAGCCCGTAGTACGCAACCAGGCCGGCAACGGGCAACACCCAGAAATGCGTCGGGATCCCAATGAACATTTCGGCGACTGCGCTTCTTGCTTCCACCCAGTGTTCTCCATCCAAATGCGTGGATTATCGCGGGCACGGCAGGCAAATGCAAAACCAGCACTGCCCAGTTCAGGACTGCCACGTTCGAATAAGAACGGCGGCAGGGCCCACCAGCAAAAAGCCCGCTCTCGACGGCGGGCATTTTGTCTCTGGCGGTTAGATGATCATGCTTTTGAACACATCAACGCGGCATCCAGCAACCTCCCATGGTCGTACCAGGCATCACGTTGATAGGCTGTGAACTGATGCTGGCCTGCTGTGCTGCGCAACTCCACAAGGCCATCTGCCTTGCTGGGGTCGGTGCTTTCGATGAACAGTCTCACCGAGTTATCGCCATCAACCTCGTAGGTTTTCACATTCCCGGGCAGTTCACCCTTCACGCACCCCAGATACGCGGGTGGGCTCTTAGCGGTGCTGCCAGAGGTAGAGTCATGACCATCACGCACGTCGGGGTTTTGTGCGCACCCGGCCGTGAACAATGTGGCGAACGTGGAAACGAGTAATGCACCTGCTACCGATATTGAGCTCTTCACGCGACACGCCCCTGCTGCCCCCTCGAGAACTTAGGAAAGTGTTGCCAAGTAGCACGCCATTTTTTAGTTGTCGTGAGCCATATTACTGCTCAATGACAGCCATGCCATAGGTTCATTTGCTATATGGGTTCAGGCTGCATTGGCGGCGCAATAAATGTCCTCTTCTACAGCTTGTCCTGCGTCCGCCAGGTCTGCAAGTTTGGGCGCCGCGCTCCCCGCCCGCAGTTTTATCTGAGGTTCAGGACGGCTGGCGTCGCATAGGCATAAGCAACTACAAATGCCCCCAACCCCGAGTATTACCGTACCCACTCTCGGGGTCAGGCAATGGCCTTGAGAAAGACCAAGGTTGCCACCAGGTCCAGGACCAGTACAGTTGCCACAACGAAAACCATGTAATAGCGGTCATCCTGAGTCATGTCGGCGCTCTCCGCGTGATCAATGTCTCAGGAGCAAAGCAATTACCGTTCCAGCACCGATGCCCAGCCAACGGCTGCCACTGCGCTCAAACGTGGCGATCTTCTACGATGCCTTTACCTGACATACGCCGTTGGCTTTGTTCTTGCCGGTATACGATACGTCGGGCGAACCGTCGGGGTTGATCGACAATGAAACAGTCACCCCGCTGCCTTTGGCTTCGAAGTAGTTATCGTTGAACTTCTTCAGCTTCCCTTCCTTGCCATTGATATAGATCGGCCCACCTTTGTCCGCATGGACCTCAATGTTGCCGGGGCACGTTGCGTTCAGCAGTGGAATCCCGGCCTGGGCCGCGCCCGATGCCAGCATCAAGGCAGCCAGCAATAAACGTGTCATCTCACGCTCCTTAAGTGAATTGATCGTGACAAAAGCAATAGAGGGCCATCATAGCAACCCTCTGCAGTATGCGCTCGCGGGCTAGTCTAGACTGAAATGGCCATCCACCACGGAGCCAGCAGATGCAACCGTCAATCTCTGCGCAGCCTGTCCCTCATGAAGCTCTTGAAGATGTTGACCATCTCAGGTTTCACCGCGCCCATGAACATATGCACCACCCGTTTGGTAACGATGTTTTTGCCCGCAGGGCGGAAGCTTTCGCGCGCTTCTTTGGCACGCCGTTGTTTCTAGGGTCTCAGTCACTGGTGGTTCTGATATGGATGGGGATCAGCCTATCGGGGCTGTCAGCGTTCGATCCCTATCCCTTCATTCTATTGAATCTGGCGTTTAGTCTGCAGGCGGCCTACGCGGCCCCTCTGATTCTTCTGGCTCAAACCCGCCAAGCCGACCGTGACAAAGCAACAGCCGAAGCAGATGCGCGACATCGAGAAGCGATTGCCATGGCCAATCAACGACGTCAACGGGACGCGGAGATGCAAAGCAAGCAGCTTCTGCAGTTGCTGGAGCAAAACACACACCTCACAGAAGTCACAAAGCAAATGAGTGAACGGATTGAGCTCCTTACATCGCAGATGCACGCGCATTTGCTTGCGGCCTCAGTGCATGCGCCTTTGGGTAATAACGATTAATCCCTTACCCCTGCAGTTGCCTGCGCAGCGCTGTTTCGTCCTACCTCACCTCATTCGCAAAGCGGCCAACTGCCCCGACCACTTGTTTAGCGCCGCTTTGAATTTCCAGGATGACGGTGCCGGCTTCATTAGCCAATGCCAAGCCTTCCTCAGCTTTTGCCCGGCTGCTGAATATTTCGCTAACGGCTTGATCCGCAAGCGCCTGGTTTTGTTGGACCACGCTAACGATTTCCTCGGTGGCCGAACTGGTGTGACCAGCGAGTTTGCGCACCTCATCAGCAACCACAGCGAAGCCTCGACCTTGCTCACCCGCACGCGCGGCTTCGATAGCTGCATTCAGTGCTAGCAGATTCGTCTGCGAAGCAATTCCGCCAATGGTTTTAACGATAGAACTGATCAACGCAGACTGTTTGCCAAGCGCTTCGATGCTCTCGGTTGCCGCGTTCATTTGTTCAGCGATACTGCGCATGGTCTCCACCGTTCGCGTCACGACCACAGCGCCACGCTCCGCGCTCGAATCCGTTTGCCGGGATATGGCGTACGCGACACCCGCTGCATCCTTTACCTCTTGCTCGCGTGCGACCTGGTCCGTCACGACACTCGCAAACTTCACAACTTTAGACAGCTTGCCCTCAGTGTCATGTACAGGGTTATAAGTGGCCTCGAGCCAGATAACACTTCCACGGCCATCGACGCGTTTGAATCGGTCTGCAACGTACTCGCCACGGTTGAGCGTCTTCCAGAAACTTTCATACTGGGGCGATGCCGCTTCTTCGGCAGGGCAGAGCAAACGATGATGTTTTCCTGCAATTTGGCCTAATGAGTAGCTCATGGCATCGAGAAACTGCTTGTTGGCTGTGATGACGGTGCCATCCAGGTTAAATTCAATGACGGCAGTGGACCGAACCAGCGCCTGGATCAGCGCTTCATTTTCCTTCGCCTGCTCCACGGTACGGGTGATTTCACTGCCGTAACCCTGGACATAGCCAAGGCTCGCGTCGTGGTCTCGAATAGGGAGCCAATAGATTTTCAACCAAGCAAGCGTGCCGTCCGCGCGGAGGTAGCGATATTCGTCATTGACGGGTTCAAAACGCGCTACAGCTTGATTGAACGCGTGAAAACAAGGCAGGTCTTTAACGTACGGCGGCACGATCTCCGCGAGCGGGCGCCCCAGCAGGCGCTCCTCAGAATACCCCAAGGTTTCCGAGAACTGTCGGTTAAATGCGCAGATACGAAACTGTGCATCCAGCCTTATGGTGAGCATGCCTCTGTCCATCTGCTCGACCTGCTGACGTAACTGATGCAGCTCCGCGCTCTGCTCTTGCAGCATTTTTTTGAGATTGCGGTTGAACATGACAGGCTCCAAGTGTGCTGGGTAAGCAATTATCGA
This sequence comes from Pseudomonas sp. NMI542_15, assembly GCF_021283425.1. NCBI lineage: Bacteria > Pseudomonadati > Pseudomonadota > Gammaproteobacteria > Pseudomonadales > Pseudomonadaceae > Pseudomonas > Pseudomonas sp. NMI542_15. Next base: position 105,359 of record NZ_JAJSRO010000018.1, read on the forward strand.
GATGGGCCCATTGTTCTAGAGCATCCAGTCAATTTTTAATTGCAGCATGATGGGTATACGGGCGGGGTGATGAAAAATTCCAGGCCGGCAGATAAATTGCTACAGGCTTGGACGCGCGGCTGAACGCACAACATTGCAGGTGTTTAGGGACACTGCTGAAAATCACAGATTCCTCTGCGATTCTGGATCACGCGGGTAGCGAAGGCTGAGATCTCTGGCTCAAGAACTGAAGCCAGGCATCATGCGATTTCATCTGGCAGACCACGGCATCATCCCAGATAGCGCCGTGGATCTCACCCGCAGCAACCAGGTACATGAGCCTTGATGTACAGGCTTCCAGATCAAGGAGCTGCCGATGAGCCGTGAAGCGAAAATCAACGTTGCTTGGCATCTGGAGGTAAGGCCTGAAGGACTGGCTCGTGGACACGGGCCGATGTTCCTGTGTAATCAATATGACATCAAACCCCAGCGGCCGCATGCCTTATCGCAGATTCGCCCCCGTGATTGGACGACTCAAAGGACCGATGTTGGAAAACGCAGTAGCCGCCTCACCCTCTGGCGCTGCCCGCCAGCGCCTCAACGCTTGCCGCCGAGGACGGGCGGCAAGGCGGTGAAGAACCAGTAGATCCCAGTTCCTAGCACCATGGTCCACCGGCTTGCCGGGTTGAGAAACATTCCGACCACCCCAAGCGCGATCAGCGTCACGCCAGCCCACCGCCTGCGCCTCGGGTTGAACCATCGCTGGAACGCCCGAAGCCTCTTACCCAAATGCATCACCACTCTCCTTTTGGTAGGCGACGAAGCATATCAGCTGCCTGCCGCATGTACCCACACCTCGCTGCCCGCCAGCACTTCCTCAAACCAAAACGCCGCCTGATGAGGCGGCGTTGACTGAAGCACGGACGTTACCAGGTCTTCGGCTCTGACTTCTTGTAAGCGCCACTGGTCATGCACTTTTCGACCAGGTCTTCGCGCGCCTTGTTGTCTGGAAGCGTTTTCAGATAGTCGGGCTGACAGTGTTCGCCAGTCGGCTCGTAGGCTGCTGTGTCGACGGCATCTTCTTTGCAGCCCGCCAGAACCACTGCAGAGAACGCGGCGGCAGAGAAGAAAACCAATGCTTTGCGTGACATGAGCTCATTCCTTTGAAGTGGTCGGGCGTTATAGCAAACCTCGACCAGCATCGCAAAGAACGCCCCTCACCCAGGTCCAGCGAACGGGCACACTCCGGTGCATGGCGTCCAAATCACTGCACCCGGTCAGCCCCTTTGTGTTCCAGCCGAGCAAAGTTGGGCTGTGGATCAACGAACCAAGTGTTACAATCCGCCACTTCAAATCGGCGCTCAACGCGCTGAACATCCGTGAGCGCCGCCAGTACGACACCCGCCACACCTATGCGACCCTGTGCCTGATGCCTGGTATGAACCCCGCGTTCATTGCGAACCAGCTCGCCACAGCGTCGAGATGTTGCTCTCTACTTACGCGAAATGGATCAGCTCCTCCTCGGACTGGAGGGAGCTGGAGAAGCTGCCGCCCCGAGTCGAATTGGCCCAAAATTGGCCCAAACCTGACGCGAGGGCCTAAATACACCTCTGGAACCCCCGCAGGACAAGCACTTGATTTCTACCGCTAACATCACCATGCAGTTCGGCTCCAAGCCGCTGTTTGAAAACGTTTCCGTAAAATTCAACAACGGCAACCGCTACGGTCTGATCGGCGCCAACGGTTGCGGCAAGTCGACCTTCATGAAGATCCTCGGCGGTGACCTGGAGCCTTCCGGTGGCCAGGTGATGCTGGAACCGAACACCCGCCTGGGCAAGCTGCGCCAGGACCAGTTCGCCTATGAAGAATTCACCGTGATCGACACCGTGATCATGGGCCACAGCCAGCTGTGGAAGGTCAAGGCCGAGCGCGACCGTATCTACTCGCTGCCGGAAATGACCGAAGAAGACGGCATGGCCGTCGCCGAGCTGGAAACCGAATTCGCCGAAATGGACGGCTACACTGCCGAATCGCGCGCCGGTGAACTGCTGCTGGGCCTGGGTATCCCCCTGGAACAGCACTTCGGCCCGATGAGCGAAGTGGCGCCAGGCTGGAAGCTGCGTGTCCTGCTGGCCCAGGCATTGTTCTCGGACCCGGACGTGCTGTTGCTCGACGAACCAACCAACCACCTGGATATCAACACCATCCGCTGGCTGGAAACGATCCTCACGGCGCGTAACAGCACCATGATCATCATTTCCCACGACCGCCACTTCCTCAACAGCGTCTGCACCCACATGGCCGACCTGGATTACGGCGAGCTGCGCCTGTTCCCAGGCAACTATGACGAGTACATGACGGCGGCCACCCAGTCGCGTGAGCAGTTGCTGTCGGACAACGCCAAGAAAAAGGCGCAGATCGCCGAACTGCAGACGTTCGTCAGCCGCTTCTCGGCCAACGCCTCCAAGGCCAAGCAGGCGACTTCGCGTGCCAAGCAGATCGACAAGATCCAGCTGGCCGAAGTCAAACCTTCCAGCCGTGTCAGCCCGTTCATTCGCTTTGAGCAGACCAAAAAACTGCACCGCCAGGCGGTGGTGGTCGAGAAGATGGCGAAAGCCTTCGACGACAAGGTGCTGTTCAAGAACTTCGACATTACCGTCGAGGCGGGTGAGCGCGTTGCGATCATCGGCCCCAACGGTATTGGCAAGACTACCCTGCTGCGCACTCTGGTCGGCGAAATGACCCCGGATGCAGGTTCGGTGAAATGGACCGACAGCGCAGAAGTGGGCTACTACGCCCAGGACCACGCTCACGACTTTGAAGACGATCTGAGCCTGTTCGACTGGATGGGCCAGTGGACCTCCGGCGAACAGGTGATTCGCGGCACCCTGGGGCGCATGCTGTTCTCCAACGACGAGATCCTCAAGTCGGTGAAGGTGATTTCCGGTGGTGAGCAAGGCCGCATGCTGTTCGGCAAGCTGATCCTGCAAAAGCCGAACGTGCTGGTGATGGATGAGCCAACCAACCACCTGGACATGGAGTCGATCGAGGCGCTGAACCTGGCGCTGGAAAACTACCCGGGCACCTTGCTGTTCGTCAGCCACGACCGCGAGTTCGTGTCGTCGTTGGCCACGCGCATCATCGAGCTGTCGCCCGATGGCGTGGTGGACTTCAGCGGTACCTACGACGATTACCTGCGCAGCCAAGGCGTACTGGTCTGATCGAAGTGTAAGGCCTGGCCATGTTGCATGGCTGGGCCGGCCTTTTCGCGGGCACGCCCGCTCCCAAGAGCCCAGTCAAGCAGGGGACGTGTGGGAGCGGGCTTGCCCCGCGAACACCGGCGAAGCCGGTGCCAGGCACCGCGTACTCCCATTCAGGGGACAAGTCCGCTGCCACAGCCACACCCTGGCGAATAATTCGTTAGCCTGCTTTCTTTTCCTTCGCACAACGGCCATGATGGGACCACGCCCAACCGCCCGCCCGCGAAAGAGCCCATGACCGCGCAACAACCTGCCCCCGCCAGCCATACGCTGCACATCACCCTGCAGATCCTGTCGATCGTTTTCTACACCTTCATTGCCTTCCTCTGCATCGGCCTGCCCATTGCGGTGTTACCCGGCTACGTGCACGACCAGCTGGGCTTTGGTGCGGTGATCGCCGGGGTGACCATCGGCTTGCAATATCTGGCCACCCTGCTGAGCCGCCCGTTTGCCGGGCGCGTTGCAGACACCCTCGGGGGCAAGCGAGCCATCCGCTTCGGCCTGCTGGGGATTGCCGGCTGCGGGGTATTGACGCTGTTATCGGCCTGGACCCTGACGCTGCCACTGCTGAGCCTCGCGTTGTTGCTTGGCGGCCGTTTGCTGCTCGGCATCGCCCAGGGGCTGATCGGCGTGGCTACCTTGAGTTGGGGCATCAGCCAGGTCGGCCCCGAACACACCGCCAGGGTGATCTCATGGAACGGTATCGCCTCCTACGGCGCCATCGCTATTGGCGCGCCACTGGGCGTATTGGCCGTGGATGGGCTGGACTTCAGCGTGCTGGGGCCTGCTTTGCTGATGCTGGCAACCCTTGCCCTGCTGGTGTTGCGAAAGCGCCCCGATGTGGTGGTGGCGCGCGGCGAGCGCCTGCCATTCTGGTCGGCGTTTGCCCGGGTCGCACCGTGCGGTCTTGGCCTGACCCTGGCTTCGATCGGCTATGGCACCCTGACCACCTTCGTCACCTTGTACTACCTGGAGCGAGGTTGGCTGGGCGCAGCCTGGTGCCTCAGTGCGTTTGGGGTGTGCTTCATCATTTCGCGGCTTTTATTCGTCAATGCCGTCAACCGGTTTGGTGGCTACAACGTGGCGGTCGCCTGCATGGCCACCGAAGTGCTGGGCCTGAGCCTGCTGTGGCTGGCGCCTGCGCCGGCCTGGGCACTGGTCGGCGCGGGGCTTACCGGTTTCGGGCTGTCGCTGGTGTACCCGGCGCTGGGCGTCGAGGCAATCAGGCAGGTCCCCAGCAACAGCCGCGGCGCGGGGCTGGGGGCCTATGCGGTGTTCTTCGATATGGCCTTGGCTATCGCCGGCCCGCTGATGGGCGCAGTAGCCGTACACCTGGGCTATGCCTCGATCTTCTGCGTGGCTGCCCTGCTCGCCCTGGCCGGGGTGGGCCTAACGCTGTTGCTATCGCGGCGCGCTCGCCGCGGCTGATCGCTCGGCCAGTTGCGGCGCGCCAAGCGCCTGGCTGAAGAACGCCGCCGTTTCACGCGCCAGCGAATGATGGATATGGCGGCGATCCACACCCTCGGCATCCTTGCACAGCGCCGGCATCCGCGCGTACTGCTCGGCGTCGCAGTGGGCCATGAACACAAAGTGGCCGGCGCCGGCCAACAGGCGATAATCGGGAGTGACCGGCAGCTTGCGGGCCAGAGCTTCGGCGTTGCGGTCCACCGCCACCAGCTGGTCGCTATCACCGCTGTAGATCAGCGCTGGCACCTGAACCCCCGCCAAGGCATGGCGCCCGAACAGCAGGCTCAACGGCGCCATCAGCATCACCGCCCCTACCCGCTGGTCGGCCTGCGGCGCCAGTTCGCTGCGGTCGGCAATCAAGATGCCGTGGGTCTTGCAGGCGTCGGCGTCGGTCGGACGCTCCAGGCAGTACTGGCGCAGGCGGTCCAGGTCCGGGCGCGCACCGGAAAGGATCAACGCGGTTTCGCCACCGGCTGAATAACCGATCACGCCCACCTTGCCTTCATCCAGGTAAGCCCCGACCAAAGCATCATCGCGGGCTGCGGTGATGGCGGCGCTGACTTGCAGCGGCCGGCCATACAGATTGCTCAGAGTACCCAGACGACTGTGGTCGTGGGCATTGTCCCCAGGGTGCACGACTGCCACCACCACAAAGCCTCGCCGCGCCAACGAAGTTGCCAGGTAATGCAGCGCCAATGGGCTGCCGGTATTGCCGTGGGACAATACCAGTAACGGGAACCGGCCCGTGGCGACGGGTGCCTCTTCAGCCACCTCGACTGGATAGCCGTCTATACGGCTGCTACGGGGTTTACCGATAGCGGGGTAGAACGCCAGTGCTTGCATCGGCCGGCTATCGACCGGGTCGGCCAAGGTCATGTGGTGCAGGCCGACAACCCGGGGCCCAGCCTCGGCATGGGCCAGCAGGCCGCCGAGCAGGACCAGCGCCAACACGCAGCGGGGAATAGTCATCGGCCGGCGGTTCCTTGCAGGGCGAAGCGATAGCCCAGCATAAAGCCGGCCTGGCGTGCGCCGGATGAAAACTGGATGAAACCCTCGTCATGCACGTTGCGCGCGCACCCTATGCATTTGCGCATGGCGTCGAACCCGTGGCATAGATACAGGTCCACGTCTTTACGTGACCGTTTCGCGCCAATGAAGGAGATTCATGCATGAGCAAGCCCGCCTACGTGCCACCCAAGGTCTGGCGCAATGAAGCAGCGTCCGGCGGCCAGTTCGCCAGCATCAACCGCCCTGTTGCCGGCCCGACACACGACAGGGACCTGCCGCTAGGCAACCACCCTCTGCAGCTTTACTCCCTGGCCACCCCCAATGGCGTCAAGGTCACCATTGCCCTTGAAGAGCTGCTTGCCTTGGGCCATACCGCAGCCGAGTACGATGCCTGGTTGATCCGCATTGGTGAGGGCGACCAGTTTTCCAGCGGCTTCGTCCAGGTCAACCCCAATTCCAAAATCCCTGCCCTGCTCGACCGCAGCGTCGAACCGCCTGTGCGGGTATTCGAATCGGGTTCGATCCTGCTGTACCTGGCAGACAAGTTCGGCGCACTGCTGCCAAAATCGCCCGCTACACGCGCCGAGAGCCTGAACTGGCTGTTCTGGCAGATGGGCGCGGCGCCTTACCTGGGCGGTGGCTTCGGTCACTTCTACGTGTATGCCCCGGAAAAAATCGAATACGCGATCAACCGCTTTACCATGGAGGCCAAGCGTCAACTGGACGTGCTCGACCGCCGCCTGGCCGAGAGCCGCTACCTGGGCGGTGATGAGTACAGCATTGCCGATATTGCCGTGTGGCCGTGGTATGGCCAGCTGGTGCGCGGCAACCTGTATGACGCGGCAGAATTCCTGGCGGTGGATGAGTATCCCAACGTGCAGCGCTGGGCCGAGGAAATTGCCCTGCGCCCGGCGGTGCAGCGCGGAACGCGGGTAAACCGCACGTGGGGTGATGAGGCCAGCCAGGTGCCCGAGCGGCATGCGGCGCAGGACCTGGATTGAGGGTTAGCCGGGGTCGCTGTGCGACCCCGACAATGCCCGCTTGCATAAAACCATTTGCCCCCGCGCAAACCTGCGTCCGCCAAGCCCTTCTTGTACACTCCTCGCATTAGCCCCCACCTGCACATTTTTTTGGTGAACGCATGATCGAGGTAACCGAGGTTTCCATTGCCGAGCTGCGCGACGCGCTCGAGTCGGGCCGCACGACGGCGGTCGAGCTGGTCAAGGCCTACCTGGCGCGCATCGACGCCTACGATGGCGCCGACACCGCCACCGCCCTGAACGCTGTCGTGGTACGCAACCCCGAGGCGCTGAAAGAAGCCGAGGCCTCCGACGCCCGCCGCGCTCAAGGCCAGGTCCTGAGCCCGCTGGATGGCATTCCCTACACCGCCAAGGACAGCTACCTGGTCAAAGGCCTGACCGCCGCTTCCGGCAGCCCTGCCTTCAAGGATCTGGTCGCCCAGCGCGACGCTTTCACCATCGAGCGCCTGCGCGCCGCGGGTGCTGTGTGCCTGGGCAAAACCAACATGCCGCCCATGGCCAACGGTGGCATGCAGCGCGGCGTGTATGGCCGCGCCGAAAGCCCGTACAACGCCAACTTCCTGACTGCGCCCTTCGCCTCGGGCTCATCCAACGGTGCCGGCACCGCCACCGCCGCCAGCTTCAGTGCCTTCGGCCTGGCTGAGGAAACCTGGTCCAGTGGCCGTGGCCCGGCGTCCAACAATGGCTTGTGCGCCTACACCCCCTCGCGCGGCGTGATTTCGGTGCGTGGCAACTGGCCGCTGACCCCGACCATGGACGTGGTGGTTCCTTACGCCCGCACCATGGCCGACCTGCTGGAAATCCTCGACGTGGTGGTCGCCGATGACGCTGACAAGCGCGGCGACCTGTGGCGTCTGCAACCTTGGGTGCCAATACCGGCGGCATCCACCGTGCGCCCAGCTTCTTATCTGGACCTGGCAGTGGATGCCAGCGCACTCAAGGGCAAACGCTTTGGCGTACCGCGCATGTATATAAATGCCGATGCCGAAGCAGGCACCTGCGAAAAACCAGGCATCGGTGGCCCGACTGGCCAACGCATCAACACCCGTGCCACTGTGATTGATTTGTGGCAACAGGCACGCCAGGCTCTGGAGGCGGCCGGCGCCGAAGTGCTGGAAGTGGACTTTCCGCTGGTGTCGAACTGCGAGGGCGACCGCCCGGGCGCACCGACCGTTTACAACCGTGGCATCGTCAGCAAGGAGTTCCTGCATGACGAGCTGTGGGAGCTGTCGGGGTGGGCCTTTGACGACTTCCTGCGCGCCAACGGCGACCCGAAGCTCAACCGCCTGGCCGATGTCGATGGCCCACAGATTTTCCCCCACGACCCGGGCACCCTGCCCAACCGCGAAGACGACCTGGCCGCCGGCATGGACGAGTACGTCAACATGGCCAAGCGCGGGCTGAAGACCTGGGACCAGATCGAGACCTTGCCCGACGGCCTGCGTGGCCTGGAGCACACGCGCAAACTGGACCTGGAAGACTGGATGGACAATCTGGGCCTGGACGCTGTGCTGTTCCCGACAGTGGCCGATGTGGGCCCGGCTGATGCCGATGTCAACCCGGCATCAGCGGACATCGCCTGGAGCAACGGTATCTGGGTGGCCAACGGTAACCTGGCGATCCGTCACCTGGGTGTGCCGACCGTCACCGTGCCAATGGGGGTGATGGCCGACATCGGCATGCCGGTGGGGCTGACCTTTGCCGGGCGGGCTTACAGTGACAATGCGTTGTTGAGCTTTGGTGCAGCCTTCGAGGCGACTGGCTCGCGCCGTATGATTCCGCCGCGCACCCCGGCGCTGGGCTGACTTTTACAAGGGCCGCTTTGCGGCTCATCGCCGGCAAGCCAGCGCCCACAGGAAACTGCAAACCTCAAGGGTCGTGCAGTACCTGTGGGCGCTGCCTTGCCCGCGATGGGCCGGTACAACCACCACAGATCGCACAATTCAACTTTATGTGTAAAAATACACAAAACGTTGATATTGCGATGTGCCATGCCTATCCCCCCCAGCGAAGAACGCCACCTCACCCTCACGGTGCTCAAGGCCGCCATCCAGGCCTTGGGCAGCGTCGCCTCACGCAACATGGAAATCCTGCTGCACGACCTGGACCACCCGGAGCATTCCGTGGTGGCGATCGTCAACGGTCACCTCTCCGGCCGCAGCGTCGGCAGCCCGATCCTCGCCGCCCCAGAGCAGGATCAAGGCTTCAAGGCACTGATGCAGGCCTCGGCCGACCAGCACGGCAGCGAGCCGGTGGTACTACCCGACTACCCCACCACGCTCAAGGGCCGCACCCTGCGCAGCGCCACTGCGATCTTTCGCGACAGCACCGGCCACCCCTTCGCCAGCCTATGCGTCAACACCGACGTCACCGGCCTGGACGCCGCCATGAGCTTTCTCCAGCAGTTCCAACCGCTGGGGGCCACGCCTGCCGTCAGCGAACCCGCCGACATGGAGCTGCTGATGAGCGAGATCATCCAGGCTTCCCTGCAACGCAGCGGCCAAGGCCGGATGAACAAACAGGCCAAGGTCGAGGCGGTGCGGGTCATGCAGGAGCGTGGCCTGTTCATCGTCAAAGGCGGCGTGGAAAAGGCGGCCAGTGCGCTCGGCGTGACCCGCTACACCATTTACAACTACCTTGAACAATTACGCGGAACCAGCCAATGACCTTGCATATCCACACCCCCCTGATCGAATCCCGCTCCCTGTCGTTGGCCGCGGGCCGAAACATCTGGCTCAAGCTCGATGCCCTGCAACCTTGCGGCTCGTTCAAGCTGCGCGGGGTGGGCCATGCCTGCGAAGTGCATCAGGCCCGTGGCGCCCGGCAGTTCATCTCGTCTTCGGGCGGCAACGCCGGCCTGGCGGTGGCCTATGCAGGGCGCAAACTGGGTGTGCCGGTGACCGTGGTAGTCCCCGAGACCACCACCGAGCGGGCCAAGGAGTTGCTGCGCCTGGAAGACGCCAACGTGGTGGTGCATGGCAGCTCCTGGCAAGAGGCCAACGCCCTGGCGCAGACCTTGGTGGGGCCGGATGATGCGTTCATCCACCCGTTTGACGATCCGCTGCTGTGGGCCGGGCATGCCAGCCTGATCGATGAAGTCGCCGAAGCAGGCGTCAAACCGGACGCCGTGGTGCTGTCGGTGGGGGGTGGCGGCTTGCTCAGCGGCGTGGTCGAGGGGCTGCAGCGCAATGGCTGGGGTGATGTACCGGTGCTGGCGGTGGAAACCCACGGCGCCGCGTCGCTGCATGCGGCCCTGCAGGCGGGGCATTCGGTCGAGCTGGAGCGCATCGCCTCGGTGGCAACATCGCTGGGGGCAAAGCGGGTAGCCGATCAGGCGCTGGCCTGCGCACAGCAACACCCGGTGCACAGCCACCTGGTCAGCGATCGCGCAGCGCTGGAAGCCTGTGAGCGGTTCCTGCTGGACCATCGCGTACTGGTCGAGCCAGCGTGTGGAGCGGCGCTGGCATTGGCGTATGCGCCAGGCGTCCTGGCGCACTACCAGAATGTGCTGGTGGTGGTTTGTGGTGGCGCTACGGCAACGCTTGAGCAGATTCACGCGTGGTTGCAGCAAGCCGATTGAGGCTGCCGCCCGTCGGTGGTGATTACGACAGTCACATGCGCCTGTTCTACTGAGCCCGCCGCAACCGGAAAAATGCCCTCGCAACGGCGTCAACCCTGACGAAATGCGTATCGCACCCTTTCGGTCTGCGGCAAGTGAAGGCACAATGCGTGTCCTTTTTTTGGCCGGCCTGGCCGGGGGCCTTTAAATGATCAAGACGCCGTATTACCTCATCGATAAAACCAAGCTGCTCAGCAACATGGAGAAGATCGCCTACGTGCGCGAACACTCCGGTGCCAAGGCGCTGCTCGCCCTCAAGTGCTTCGCCACCTGGTCGGTGTTCGACCTGATGCAGCAGTACATGGACGGCACCACCTCGTCCTCCCTCTTCGAGCTCAAGCTCGGCCGCCAGAAGTTCGCCGGCGAGACCCACGCCTACAGCGTGGCCTGGGCCGACGACGAGGTCGAGGAAATGCTCGAGAACTGCGACAAGATCATCTTCAACTCCATCGGCCAGCTGCAGCGCTTTGCCGAACAGTCCGAAGGCAAAGTGCGCGGCCTGCGCGTCAACCCGCAGGTCAGCAGCTCTGACTACCTGCTGGCCGACCCGGCACGTCCGTTCAGCCGCCTGGGCGAATGGGACCCTGCCAAGATCGAGCAGGTGATCGAACAGATCTCCGGTTTCATGTTCCACAACAACTGCGAGAACGGCGACTTCGGCCTGTTCGACAAGATGCTCACGCACATCGAAGAGCGCTTCGGTCACCTGCTGCACAAGGTCGAGTGGGTCAGCCTCGGTGGCGGCATCCATTTCACCGGTGAAGACTATGCGGTAGACGCCTTCTGCGCGCGCCTCAAAGCCTTCTCGCAAAAGTACGGCGTGCAGGTGTACCTGGAGCCGGGCGAAGCAGCCATCACCAACAGCGCCTCGCTGGAAGTGACCGTGCTCGACACCCTGTACAACGGCAAGCACCTGGCCGTGGTCGACAGTTCGATCGAAGCACACCTGCTTGACCTGCTGATCTACCGCCTCAACGCCAAGATGGCCCCCAACGACGGCGAGCACACCTACATGGTCTGCGGCAAGTCGTGCCTGGCCGGTGACATTTTCGGCGAGTACCAATTCGATCGCCCGTTGGCCATTGGCGATCGCCTGTCGTTCATCGACACGGCGGGTTACACCATGGTCAAGAAAAACTGGTTCAACGGCCTGAAGATGCCATCCATCGTGGTCAAGCAACTCGACGGCAGCGTCGAAGTCGTCCGCGAGTTCGGTTTCGAAGACTACGTTTCCAGCCTGTCGTAAGGCCGGCTTTCCAAGTAAGGAGCAAAAGGTAAATTGAAGAAGAACGTTCTTATCATTGGTGCAGGAGGTGTCGCCAAGGTGGTGGCCCACAAGTGCGCGCAGCATAACGACGAACTGGGTCGTATCGCTATCGCGTCACGGAACATCTCCAAATGCCAGGCCATCATCGACAGCGTCAAGGCCAAGGGTAGCCTCAAGGTACCCGCCGACATCCAGGCCTTCTCGCTCAATGCCCTCGATGTCGAGGCAACCAAGGCGCTGATCCGCGAGACCGAATCGCAGATCGTGATCAACGTAGGTTCCGCCTTCCTCAACATGTCGGTGCTGCGTGCCTGCATCGATACGGGTGTCGCCTATCTGGACACCGCCATCCACGAAGAGCCGGGCAAGATTTGCGAGACCCCGCCGTGGTATGGCAACTACGAGTGGAAACACCTCGAAGAGTGCCAGGCAAAGAACATTACCGCCATTCTCGGCGTCGGTTTCGACCCGGGTGTGGTGAACAGCTACGCCAAACTGGCGCAGCAGCAGTATTTCGACAGCATTGATTCGATCGACATCCTCGACGTCAATGCCGGTTCGCATGGCAAATACTTTGCCACCAACTTCGACCCGGAAATCAACTTCCGTGAGTTCACCGGGCAAGTGTGGAGCTGGCAGAACAGCCAGTGGACCAGCAACACCATGTTCGAGGTCAAGCGTACCGACGACCTGCCAGTGGTAGGCTCGCAGAACCTTTACCTGACCGGCCACGACGAAGTTCACTCGATTTCGAAGAACCTCAATGTGCCGAACGTGCGTTTCTGGATGAGCTTCGGCGAGCACTACATCAATGTGTTCACCGTGTTGAAGAACCTGGGCCTGCTCAGCGAGCAACCGGTAAAAACGGCCGAAGGCCTGGAAGTGGTACCGCTGAAAGTGGTCAAGGCCGTTCTACCAGACCCGGCCTCCCTGGCCCCTGGCTACACCGGCAAGACCTGCATCGGTGACCTGGTCAAAGGCACCAAGGATGGCCAGCCGCGCGAAGTGTTCATCTACAACGTGGCAGACCACGAAGAAGCCTACGCCGAGACCGACAGCCAGGGCATTTCCTACACCGCCGGTGTACCGCCAGTGGCTGCCGCCCTGCTGGTTGCCCGTGGCGAATGGGATGCCAAGCGCATGGTCAACGTCGAGGAGCTGCCAGCCGAGCCGTTCCTCAAGGCGCTTGACGTGATGGGCCTGCCAACCCGCGTCAAAGATGAAAAAGGCGATCGTCCTTGGGACGCTGAAGCCTAAGCAACAAACAGAAGGGGCGCCACATGGCGCCCCTTCTGCGTTTCCAGGCCCTGTAATGATCCTGTGGGAGCGGGCAAGCCCGCGAAAAGGCCCGTGCAGGACCACACCCTACTTCCGAGCTTCCAGAATCAGGTTGAACGGTGTCTGCGTCGCACGCCGGAAGCGGCTGAACCCCGCCTCCTCGAACACCGCCCGCAAGCGCGCCTCACCGGCTTGCGCACCCAACCCCAAGCCCACCTCCTGCGACAGTGAATTCGGCGTGCAGATGAAGGTAGAGGCTGCGTAGAACAAGCGCCCTACCGGCGTCAGGTTGCCGTCCAGCGAATCCTCGGCAAAAGGTTCTACCAGCATGACCGTGCCGTCAGCCTTCAACGCCCGATAGGCATGCTTGGCCGCCCCCACCGGGTCGCCCATGTCGTGCAGGCAATCGAAGAAGCACACCAGGTCATGGTCATGCCCCGGGTAATCCTTCGCACTGGCCTGCTGAAAACTCACCCGCTCGGCTAGCCCCGCCTCACGCGCACGATCGTTGGCGGTGGTGATGGAAGGCCCGTGATAGTCGTAGCCGACGAAGGTAGACGCTGGAAACGCCTGGGCCATGACCAGCGTCGAGGCGCCATGCCCGCAGCCTACATCCGCGACCTTGGCCCCCGCCTGTAGCTTGGCCACCACACCCTCGAGCGCTGGCAACCACTCAGCAACCAGAAACGTACGGTAGCCGGGTCGGAAAAACCGCTCGGTACCGCTGAACATGCACGGGTGGTGGTCCCCCCAGGCCAGCCCGCCATCGCCTCGCATGGCCGCGACCAGCTTGTCCTTGTCATGGAACAGCGCAGCGATCACGGCGGCCCCACCGGCCATATAAGCCGGGGAGTCCTCCAGCGCCAGGGCCATGGCCTGCTCTTCGGGCAGCACAAAAGAGCCCTTGACGTGTGCCATATAACCCGAAGCGGCCTGGGCGTTCAGCCATTCGCGCATCAGCCGCGGATGGCAGCCGGTTTTTTCCGCCAGCGCTTCGGGGGTAATTGGCTGGCTATCGGCCATCGCTCGATACAACCCCAGTTCGTCGCCCAGGATGACATTGGCCAGGGTCGCCGCTGCGCCCATGTCGCCCACCAGCTTGCCCATGAAATCGTGAAGCCTTGCCTCGTCCATGACCTGCCCTCCTCTGCAAGAAGGCCATCGCCAGCGAGGGAACTCCGATCCGGGGAGGCGGTGGTCGGTTCAAGGGTTTGTGCTCGCCCTACAGCGCGTTATCGCGAGCACTGGGTAAGTCTAGATCTTCTGCCCGCACGCAACGGGATCCCGACCACATAGCGGCTCAATTCATCCATCAGGTAACAAAACCTAAACAACACTGTGACATTTTTTTTCAGCTTTCCTATCAAGGAGCTGAACGATGAAAGTCACGGTTTTCGGTACCGGCTATGTCGGCCTCACCCAGGCAGTGTGCCTGGCGCAGGTGGGGCACTCGGTGTTGTGCATGGATGTCGACGCTGAGCGGGTCGCCACCCTCAATGAAGGCCATTGTCCGATCTTCGAGCCCGGCCTTGCGCCGATGCTGGAAAAAAACCTGGCTTGTGGCCGCCTGCGCTTCACCACTGACGCCAGGGCAGCAGCCAACTACGCCAGGCTGCAGTTCATTGCAGTCGGCACACCGCCGCAAGCCGATGGCAGCGCTGACCTGAAGCAGGTGTTCGCCGTGGTCGACAGCATTCTCGAACACGCTGACGGCGCGGTGATCGTCAACAAGTCCACCGCGCCGGTCGGCACGGTGCACCGCATCAAGTCGCGCATAGCCCAGTCCGTCGCCGCCCCCGCTCGCTTCCAGGTAATCAGCAACCCGGAGTTTCTCAAGGAAGGCTCGGCCGTGGACGACTGCATGCGGCCGGACCGCATCATCATCGGCGGCGCCGAACCGGCCGAGGTAGCGTTGTTGCGCGAGCTGTACCTGCCGTTCAGCCGCAACCGCGAAAAACTCATGATCATGGATGCACGCAGCGCCGAGCTGACCAAGTATGCGGCCAACTGCATGCTGGCGACCAAGATCTCCTTCATCAACGAAATCGCCAACCTGGCCGAGCACCTGGGGGCCGACATCGAAATGGTGCGCCGCGGCATCGGCTCCGATCCGCGCATCGGTTACGACTTCATCTACGCCGGCTGCGGCTTTGGCGGCTCGTGCTTCCCCAAGGACCTGCAAGCCCTGCGCCGCAGCGCCGAGGCTGAAGGCTTCGAGGCGCAGTTGCTGCGTGCGGTGGAGTCGGTCAACGAACATCAGAAGGGTCGGCTGTTCAGCAAGATCCAGCGGCATTATCCCGATGGCCTGCGGGGCAAGGTATTCGCCCTGTGGGGCTTGTCGTTCAAGCCCAACACCAATGACATCCGCGAAGCCTCCAGCCGAACCTTGCTGGAAGCGCTGTGGGCTGCTGGCGCGCGAGTACAGGCCCACGACCCGCAGGCGATGGACGAAATCCTTCGGCATTACGGCCTGCGCGCCGATTTGCAACTGGTGCCGTGCAAGGACGATGCACTGGAAGGCGCCGATGCGCTGGTCATCGTCACCGAGTGGCAGGACTATCGTGTGCTGAATCTGGACAAGGTGCAGGAGCTGTTGGCCGATCGAGTGGTGTTCGACGGCCGCAACCTGTTTGAACCCGAGCGCATGACCGCCGCCGGCCTGACCTACTACGGTATCGGCCGCGGCCAGGTGCAGCCAGCATGCCCGTACTGATTACCGGTGTGGCCGGCTTTATCGGGTTCCACGTCGCGTGCCGCCTGTGCGAGGCTGGCATCGAGGTGATCGGCATCGACAACCTCAATGCCTACTACAGTGTCGAGCTGAAACGGGCGCGCCTGCAACAGCTGTCCAGCTTCGCCAATTTCCGCTTCCAGCCCCTCGACATCGCCAACAGCGTCGACCTGCAACAGCTGTTCAGCGGGCAGGCGTTCAGTGAAGTGATCCACTTGGCGGCCCAGGCCGGGGTGCGCTATTCGCTGGACAACCCCGGCGCCTATGGCCAGGCCAACCTGGTCGGTTTCCTCAATATGCTCGAAGCCTGCCGCCAGCAACCGCCGCGCCACTTGATCTACGCCTCCAGCAGCTCGGTGTACGGCGCCAACGCCAAGCTGCCGTTCAGCGTCGACGATCCGGTCGAGCAGCCGGTGTCGCTCTATGCCGCCAGCAAGCGCGCCAATGAGCTGATGGCGCACAGCTATGCGCACCTGTATCGCCTACCGACCACGGGTTTGCGCTTTTTCACCGTCTACGGTCCTTGGGGCCGCCCCGACATGGCGCTGTTCAAGTTCACCCGCGCCATGCTCGAAGGACGCCCGATCGAGATCTACAACAACGGCCTGATGGGGCGCGACTTCACCTACATCGACGACATTGTCGAAAGCATCCTGCGCCTGCGCCTGAAGCCACCACAGCCTGCCCACGGGCGACCGCCCTGCCAGCTTTTCAACATCGGTCGCGGCCAGCCGGTGCGGCTGCTGCATTTCGTCGAGTGTCTGGAGGACGCCTTGGGCATCAAGGCCCAGCGCGACTACCTGCCACTGCAAGCGGGAGACGTGCTGGAGACCTGGGCCGATGTGGGCTCGCTGGCGCGCTGGGTCGACTTCACCCCGGGCACATCGCTGGAACACGGCATTAACGCTTTCGTTGGCTGGTACCGGGATTTTTACCGGGTTTGAGCCGCGCACTCACAACAAGACCACAGGTAGCCTCATGACAGATCCACTTGACCTCTCGGTACTGATCCCCGCCAGGAACGAGGTCGACAACCTGCCATCATTGTTGATGGAAATCCGCGCCGCACTGGCCGCCGAAGACTATGAAGTACTGGTGGTCGATGACGGCAGCAGCGATCGCACCCTGAGCGTACTTCAGCAACTGAAAAGCCAGGGTTACACGCAGCTGCGCATACTGCGCCACGAACGCTCGCTGGGCCAGAGCACCTCGCTTTGGCACGCCGCGCAGGCTGCCCGCGGCCACTGGCTGGCCACCCTCGACGGCGACGGCCAGAACGACCCGGCAGACATCCCTGGCATGCTCGACCTGGTGCGCGCCAACCAGGCATTGGCCGGTGGCGTGAAACTGGTCGCCGGGCACCGCGTCAACCGCCGAGACAGCGCGAGCAAGCGCTGGGCTTCGCGTGTTGCCAACGGCTTGCGCAGCCGCCTGCTCAAAGACGCCACGCCAGACACCGGCTGCGGGCTGAAGCTGATCGAGCGCGCAGCCTTCCTGCGCCTGCCTTACTTCGACCACATGCACCGCTTCATCCCGGCCCTGATCCTGCGCCACAACGGCCGCATGCTGGTGCACCCGGTCAACCACCGACCACGCCATGCCGGGGTGTCCAAGTACGGCAACCTGGACCGCGCCCTTGTCGGCATCCTCGACTTGTTCGGGGTGTGGTGGCTGATTCGCCGCACCCGCCTGGGCAGCCGCCCGCAGGAGTTTGAAGGATGACCCGCGAAACCCTGTGGCTGATCATCGGCTTCGCCGGTCAGGCGGTGTTCACCGGGCGCTTCGTGCTGCAGTGGCTGTACAGCGAGTTCAAGCGCCGCAGCGTGATCCCGGTAGGTTTCTGGTACCTGAGCATGCTCGGCAGTGCGCTGCTGCTGACCTACGCCATCTACCGCCAGGACCCGGTGTTCATCATCGGCCAGAGCTTCGGCTTTCTGGTCTACCTGCGCAACCTGCAACTGATCGCCCGCCACCAGGAACAGAAGGAATAGCCCTTGCCGAGGTTCAAGACGCTTGGGGCCGAACGCCTGGCCCTGATTGCCCTCGCCGTAGTGTTGGTGGGTGCAGGTATCGGCTGGCGACAGCCGATGAATGTGGATGAAGAGCGCTTTCTCGGCGTAGCCCTGGAAATGCTGCAAAGCGGCAACTGGTTCATCCCCCACCGGGCAGCGGAAATCTACGGCGACAAGCCGCCGCTCTTCATGTGGACCGTGGCCCTGTTCAGCCAACTGACCGGCTCGCCCAAGGTTGCCCTCTACCTGCCCGGGTTGATGTCGGCGGCAACCATCACCTGGGTGCTGCACGACCTGGGGCGGCGCCTGTGGAACCGGCGCATTGGCGTGATCGCCGCCTTGCTGTTCCTGGCCACCTACCAGAGCTACAGCATCCTGCGCACCGGACAGATCGACAGCTTCCTGTGCCTGTGGGTGGCGTTGGGTTTCTATGGCATGGTGCGCCACCTGCTATTGGGGCCGGCGTGGGGTTGGTTCTACCTGGCCTGTGCGGCCATGGGGCTGGGCATCATCAGCAAAGGCGTGGGCTTTGTCCCGGCGCTGATGCTGCTGCCCTATGCCTGGGCGGTGCGCCAAGGCTGGCACGGCGTTGTGGCCATGCCTGGCCAGGGTTGGCGCTGGAGCCTTGGGCTGCTTTGCCTGCTGGCCGGTTGCGCGGTGTGGCTTGTGCCCCTGCTGATGTCGATCGCCCAGGGCGGTGGCGCAGCGGAGCTGGCCTACCTCAAGGAAATCTTGCTGCGCCAGACCGCCAGCCGCTATACCAATGCCTGGGACCATCGCGAGCCATTCTGGTACTTCTTCGTCAAGGTCATTCCCAAGTACTGGCTGCCGCTGGTGCTGGCCCTGCCTTGGCTGGTACCGGCCTGGCGACGCCAGCTGCAAAAGCGCGACGGGCGCTTCTTGCTGCTACTCGGCTGGGTGGCGTTGGTGCTGCTGTTTTTCAGCCTCAGCAGCGGCAAGCGCAAGTTGTACATCTTCCCAGCGCTGCCGGGCCTGGTGCTGGCCATCGCCCCGCTGATACCGTGGCTGCTCAAACGCTGGTTGCTGGGCCGGCCGGCCTGGCGCAAAGCCTTTGTCGCCGTGGCCCTGCTATGGTTCGCGCTGTGGTTCGCCCGCGGCTTCGTCGAGCCGCTGAAGGAGGGCCGCAACCCGCATGAGACGCTGATGAGCGAAGCGGCACGCGCCACCGGCGGTGCCGAGCTGGTGCTGGTCAACTGGCGCGAAGGGCATTGGCTGTTTGCCCGACAGCCCATCGTGCATTTCGGCTTTACCGGACAATCCAGGGCGGATGCGGCGGTCTATTGGCTGCGCCACAACCCCACCGCCTTCGCCCTGATCCCGGCCTCTGAACTGGGCCGCTGCTTCAGTGCCGACAAGGCCCGCAAGCTTGGCGAGACTTCGCGGGCTGAGTGGTATGTAGTGCGTGCCGATGCCGACAACGGCATGTGCCAAACCACTCCCCCGAGTCACGTCTACCGCTTTGCCTGGGCAGACGCGCCCGTGGCTCGTTAAAACCTGCGCCCCGCCGTGCTACGGCGCAGCGGTGCCGGCTGGCGGATCGAGTTGCAGCACCTCGTTGGTGTACGCCCACTCCTTCAATACCTGGTCGGGGTGGTCGTTCAGGCGCGTTCCGTAGGACGGGATGATCTGTTTAATCTTACCCTGCCATTGCGGCGTTGCTACCTTGTCCTTGAACACCTTGTTGAGCACATCGAGCATGATCGGTGGCGCGGTCGAGGCCCCCGGCGAGGCACCTAGCAACCCGGCGATGCTACCGTCCCTGGACATCACCACCTCCGTACCGAGCTTGAGCACGCCACCCAATGCCTCGTCCTTCTTGATGATCTGTACCCGCTGGCCCGCCTGCCACAGCCGCCAGTCTTCCTTCTTCGCCTCGGGGAAGTAGGTGCGCAGCGCTTCGAAGCGGTCATTGTCGGATTGCAGCACCTGGCCGACCAGGTACTGCACCAGGTCAAACTCGCGTACCCCTACCCGTACCATCGGCCAGGCGTTGTGCACGCTGGTACTGGCAAGCAGGTCGAGCAGCGAGCCTTGCTTGAGGAACTTGGTCGAGAAGGTGGCGAACGGCCCGAACAGGATCATGCGCTTGCCATCGAGCACCCGGGTGTCCAGGTGCGGCACCGACATGGGTGGCGCACCGGTGGCGGCAATGCCGTAGGCCTTGGCCATGTGCCGCTGGGCGATGGCCGGGTTATCAGTGACCAGGAACGAACCGCCGACCGGGAAACCCGCATAGTCCTTGGCTTCGTCGATGCCCGACTTCTGCAGCAGGGGTAACGCCGCACCGCCGGCACCAATGAACAGGAATTTGGCGTCGGTGGCCGCCTTGCTGCCATCGTTGAGGTTCTTGTACTCGACATGCCAGGAACCGTCGCCGTTACGGGTGATTTCCTGTACCTCGGTGGACAGCTTGAGATCGAAGTTCGGCCGGGTCTGCAGATAGCCCACATATTGCCGGGTAATCTCGCCAAAGTTGACGTCGGTGCCAATCGGGGTCCAGGTTACCGCCAGTTTCTGGTTTGGGTCGCGCCCTTCCATCATCAACGGTACCCATTTGCGGATCTGCTCATGGTCCTCGGAGTACTGCATGGGCTTGAACAACGGGCTGGCCTGCAGCGCTTCATAGCGCTTCTTCAGGAAGCGGATGTTGTCGTCCCCCCAGACGAAACTCATGTGAGGCGTGGTATTGATAAACGAATGCGGGTTCTTCAAAACCCCCTGTTTGACCTGCCAGGCCAGGAACTGGCGGGTGATCTGGAACGACTCGTTGATCTCCACCGCCTTGCTGATGTCGATCTTGCCGTCTTTTTCCGGGGTGTAGTTGAGTTCGGCCAGGGCCGAGTGGCCGGTGCCTGCGTTGTTCCAGCCGTTGGAGCTTTCTTCGGCCACCTTGTCCAGGCGCTCGACCATTTCCATTGACCAGCCCGGCTCCAGTTCGTTGAGCCAGACCGCCAGCGTGGCGCTCATGATGCCACCGCCCACCAGCATGACATCGACCTTCCTGGTTTCCGCAGCCTGGGCGTTGAGCATGCCAAAGGCCAAGGCCAGCCCGGCCAGTGCCAGCTCCGGCTTCAGGGTAATTTTCATAACCTTTTCCGCGCCTCGTTGCTCTCCGTAAGTCAGCCTCAAGCTTAGCTGACGGATTTACTCGGGCATGGCTGGCGTACAACCACTTGCAATCCGGCACATCTCAAAATACTGTATGAATATTCAGTACAAAGAGACAGACCCATGCAACTCATCGCCAAGCTCGGCATCCTGGCCGACGCCGCCAAGTACGACGCATCCTGCGCCAGCAGCGGTGCGCCCAAGCGCAATTCGCGCGGCGGCGACGGCCTGGGCGCCACCAACGGCATGGGTATCTGTCACAGCTACACCCCCGACGGCCGTTGCGTATCGCTGCTCAAGGTATTGTTGACCAACTTCTGCCTGTACGACTGCCAGTACTGCGTGAATCGCCGTTCCAGCAACGTCCCCCGCGCGCGCTTCAGCCCTGAGGAAGTGGTACGCCTGACTCTGGATTTCTACCGACGCAATTGCATCAGCGGCCTGTTCCTCAGCTCCGGCATCATCCGTTCGGCGGACTACACCATGGAACAGCTGATCCGCGTAGCTCGGCTGTTGCGCGAAGAGCACAATTTCCGCGGCTACATTCACCTCAAGACCATCCCCGATGCCGACCCGCTGCTGATCGAAGAGGCTGGCCGCCTAGCCGACCGCCTCAGCGTCAACATCGAACTGCCCACCGAAGCCAGCCTCAAGCGCCTGGCGCCGGAAAAACACGCGCATACCATCCGTCAGGCCATGGGCGTCATTCACCAGGGCCAGCAAGCCGTGGCCAACGAACCCAAAGCCCCGCGCTTCACCCCTGCCGGGCAAAGCACCCAGGTCATCGTCGGCGCCGACAGCACCGACGACAGCACCCTGCTGCGCAATGCCGAGTCGCTGTACCAAGGTTACGGCCTGAAGCGCGTGTATTACTCAGCCTTCAGCCCGATCCCCGACAGCCCGGGCAGCGTGCCCCTGGCTGCCCCACCGCTGCTGCGCGAGCACCGCCTTTACCAGGCCGACTTCCTGCTGCGTGGCTACGGCTACAAGGCGGGTGAGCTGCTTGGGCAAAGCGGCAACCTGGCGCTGGATATCGACCCCAAGCTGGCCTGGGCGCTGGCCAACCGTGACGTGTTTCCGCTGGATGTAAACCGCGCCGAGCCTGCGCTGCTGGCGCGCATTCCCGGTATTGGTCTGCGTAGCGTGCAACGCCTGGTCGCGCTGCGCCGGGAACGGCGAATCCGCTATGACGACCTGATCCAGTTGCGCTGCGTGCTGGACAAGGCGCGGCCGTTCATCGTCACCAGCGATTACCGCCCAGCCCAGGGGGAGCTGCGCAGCGGCTTGCTGCGGGCACGTTTGCGGGAGCCGCAGGCACCCGTGCAGATGGGGCTGTGGGGATGATTGCGCTCAACTGCGATGACCGGTTCGTCACGTGGCGGGATCAGGCCCGTGTGTTGCTCGGGCATGGCATCGACCCTTCGCAAGTCACCTGGTCACAAGGCCCGATGGCAGACCTGCTGGCAGTGCCTGCGTCGCCCCCCGAAGGCCCTGGCCCTTTTCGCGCCAAGGTGCCTGCCGCGCTGCTGAACCAGTTGGAGCAGGCTGCGCGTTACTGCGGCGAGCAACGGTGGAACCTGTTGTACGAAGTGCTCTGGCGGGTGGCCCATGGTGACCGCACGGCTATGCTGGCGGGCGACCGATTGGGCAGTGAACTGCAACGGCGCATCAAGCAAGTCAGCCGAGAGGCGCATCACCTGCACGCGTTTGTGCGCTTCGTGCCGTTGCCAGAAGCGTTGGCAGAACGGCTGCAACTTGATCTGGTCGCCTACCACGAACCGGCGCATGACATTCTGGAGAGTGCCAGCCCCCATTTTGCCGATCGCCTGGGGCGTTTGCGCTGGTTGATCGCCACACCACAGGATGGCATTCGGTTCGACGGACAGGTGTTCGATTACCAACGTCGGTGCCCCGAGCGCTGGCAGCAATGGGCGCGCAACGCTGAAGACCCAGGTGCCGAACTATGGCGCACCTATTACCGCCATACCTTCAACCCCGCCCGCCTCAACCCCGATGCCCTGCGCCTGCACATGCCCGGGCGGTTCTGGCGGCATTTGCCGGAAGGCATGCTGATACCGCAACTCGAAGGCCTGGCCCGCCAAGGCAAACAGCGGGACGGCCAAGCCCTTGAAATTGCCGCCAAACCCGGCAAACAGATCAACGCGCCAGCAGATAGCTGAAAAACTAACTGTCTCACGTTGTCTTGCATGGCGTCCTAAGGCTTGCACGATCACTGTGGGAGCGGGCGAAGCCCGGGCCATCCACCGCGTTGCCTGCTGGTACGGCGCAAGTCCAGGTCACACACCATCTTTGTGGGAGCGGCTTTAGCCGCGAACACCGGCGTAGCCGGTGCCATCGACTTCAATACCTGCTTCACAAGCCCCTCTTACAGCAGCCACCCAGCATCCCCTTCCTCAAGCACACCACCGTGATCCGTCCGGTCGCCTTTGCGGGCCACCGCCGCACCTTCGATCAGGAAATGCCCGGCCCCACTCTCTATCACCGCGCCACAGGTGGTCAGGTCACCTACCCTGGCAACCGGCCTGCCGTTAAACGTATACGTAGCGCTCCCGCTTTCGACCTGGTTTACCCCATGCAGCGGACAGTTGTGTTGGTGGCCTACAAGTACAACCGGATTCATAGGGCTTCTCCTTCAGACGGTGCAGTACGGGATTCGCGGTCAATGTCCGCTGGCCATTCAACTTTCGGCGCCAGGCAGTGCATGTGGCTGAGGCCATCGTCATCGTTCCAGTCGCGGGGTGGGTGCACGAACTTTGGCAAGGCTTCGGGGCCTTGTTGCATGAACAGCCGGGCGATGGCCCAGTAGGCCTCGCCGTGGTAAAGGTCGTGGGTGAAGAAGACGCGGTCGATGACTTCGTTGGTTTCAGGGTTGCGGACCGACAGCATGACGTTTTCTATCAGGCCGCCGTGGCCGGGGGCATAGACGCGGTAGACCTCGGCGGTTACGTCGTCCCAGTTGTAGGCGACAGGTTTGACGCCCCAGTGTTTGCGGCTGAAAAGATAGATGTAGTTGAATCTAAATTGGTAGAGATAGATTTTCCGACGCAGGCGATTGAAACGAATGGGTTCGTCCCTTGGGAGCATCAGGTCCATCTTTACATGGGATGCAAGTGCCCACATGGCGATCGGCGGCAATAAAACCATGACGAGGCAAACAAACCAGTCACGCGACCAATTAACATTCAACATTAGCGAATATAGATATATGGCCATTCCAAATGATATGACTAAAGTTGCCCCTCCTACCAGAGCCGCAACACCACGCAAACTGACACTCGACCTCGGAAGCTCTAGGCACACATCATCAAGATAATTCGGCGCTGGCTTAACATCCTCAACACCAAAACGCGGAGCTGACTGCGAACTCACATCAGGCAGATCATAGCTCCAAAACAAAGCCCTATCCCAAAGAGCTCTAGGCTTGGCTTTCACTCGTTAAGCTCCTTGACGCAAATCTCAATATAAGCATCCGGCAGCGCTGTATCTGGCCAGTACATTACTAGCAGCGTCGCAGCACCTATGGTGTGCGACCCGATAGTCGGCATCAGTTCTGCAACCCCAGTGATTTCCAGCCAAGATATTGCCAAATCCTCTGACCTCTCGGATTTACGCTTTCTATTCACTGAAATATTTTTTCTATAGTCGGGTAGTCTTGGCTGAGAAAAACCAGAAAATCTTGCCGCTTTAGTGAGAGCCTCAATCGGGAGAGCCTGATATTCATCCACAAGCACAGTTTCTCCACCAATGAAGTCGGGAAAATTGCCATCACCATGCCGATGCACTACGAGGACCAAGCGAAAAGCTGAGCATTCATCACTGTAACCAGGTAACACGACTTGAAATTTAAGTTTATGCTCTAACTCCAAACTGACCAACCCTCCTATCCTGGGCGCAGCCGAATTGATTGACCGATTGGACTCGAAGTTAATCGCCGCGCAAACACCCAGGGTCGCCGCATTAAGCTCTGCAAACGCAATATCCGCATATTCCGGGCTGCCCCAGAATACGGCTGGCTTCTCATCAGCTTTGCCAAAGCAGCAGCGTCGCGCCCATCGCTCCAAGGCTACAGATTCGTTTCCTTCAGCCCACTTGCTGATTGCGTACGCCGTGAGCGCCAGCATCACTGCCAACCCTAAAGGCCCTAATATAAGCGGTTTAAATACTGCATACACAAATACGCCAGTTGAAACGGTGAGCCCAAATCCCGCCCCGATATATATAGCTCCGGCTCTGTTGTCTCCTGCTGCTAGCACGCGCTTTGCTGCAGCAAATGCTTGCGCCGTATCAAATATCCCGGCTATTGCACTAATAATTGCACCAAACTTGATTAGCGAAACGCCAGTTCCCGCCGCGCCCTTAGCCCCGGGTATTGACCTCAGCACGAGCCCAATCAGCTCAATTTGCCCGCCCAGCAACCCCAATTGCGAACCCTGCAACGCCAAACTGGCCTCATGCGCCTTGGACCCAATCTCCGCTTCCGCTTTTTCCTGATTTCTGGCGAGGCTGTCGGATTGCAAGTACAGCCCTCCAATCGCCAGCAGTACTTCCCAGCTTCCCGCCACACCCCGCAAGCCGCGAAACCCGGTTCGCACCAACTGCGCCGCCTGCTGCGAAGTAATACGCATGCCGTGCAACACCTTTCGCGCATTTGACTCGAGCGTCCCCGCCGCGACCGAGACCTCCACCAAGGTACGCTGCGCCAAGCTGCTCGCCTGGGTCACCTTCATGCTGGCTTCCTCAATCAACCGGCCACGCACGTCTTCAGCGGTGCCCTCGACCCACACCGTTACGCTGATCATGGTGTGGGTAAACCGCGGGTCCAGCACGGCCAGGCTCATCAACCCGTGCTGGATGATCGGCCGCACCTTGTTCCAGGCCTTGGTCGAATGAATGTCGATGTCAGCGATGTTGCGATGCATCCGGTCCCTGGCCTCGGCAATCGAGGCATTGGCCTTGTGCTGCAATTCGCGTAAATGGCCACTCTGCAGGGCGTAGTACTCGCCCAGCTTCATCTTCACTTCCAGCTCGATGAGGTGCACGCCGTTGTACAGGAACTGGGTTGCACTGTTCAGGTGCCGCACGGCGGTCTGAATGCCAGGTGGCAAATTGGGCGACAAGCGTTGGCTGGCGGCGTTGAGCGCGCCTTGGGTTTCGGCAATGGCTTGCTTGAGGGTGTTGCGCATGCGCAAGCCGGCATCGTCGCTGGCGATGATTTTGCTCAGCATCGAGTAAAGCTTGTCGCTGTCATTCCAGTTGATGGTTTCGGCAGCAGAAAAGCTGGGAAGCAGGCCAGCCAACAACGTACGGTCGCGCATCAGCAATGCGCGGTAGGGAGGGCTGTCTGGATCCTCTAGCCATTTCAGCCAGAGGGTTTCGCTGGTGCCGGCCGCAGGAGCCGCGCCAGGCACAATCGCCTCGGTAATCCCGCCACCCAGGCACAGCGCCATGGTCTTGGCATACGCTACGCCAGATTCACGATGATCGCCGTCGTAATCATACTGCTCGGCCACCTTGAACATGGGCGTGTCGAACAGCGCGGCGTAAGCACGGGCGTCCTTGTCGATGAAGCGCTGGAACTCGGCTTCCTGCTGGTCATACCCGGCCTGGAACGCCGCCCGTTGCGGTTCGTGGTAGCGCTGTTCGAGTTTATCGTCGCTGTCCTTCATCGCTTGCTCGACCATGCGCGGCCGCTCTACCGTCGGATCAACCGGTACAAACGGCCCTCTACCCGCCATCGGCTCCAGCGAAGGCACCTTCTGCGCCGCCCACTCCCGCTGCGTGGCGCGAATGGCCTGCAGGATCTGCGAAGTCTGTAATTGGTAGGCGCGCATGGGGTCCTCGCGCCAGAGCTGACGCTTCACCACCCAGTTCAGGCGCTGATGGTTGAACTCTTGAATCAGCCCAACGGTATCGTCGAGCACCACCGCCAGCACGCCGTTCTCCAGCGTGTGCCGGGTCATCGCGTTGACCAGATAGCCCCGCATGGCAAACCGGCGCAGCCAGCGGCTGTGAAACCCATGTGCACTGTCGAACGGTGAACAGCCGCGCTGTGCGTACTCGAACACCTCCTTGTCGACCTGCAGGTTGTCGGGCGTCATGGCAATGCCCAGCAATTCAGGGTTGTTGCGGGCTTGGGTCAGGTCGACCCCCTCGAAGCGGTGCGCGGGCGCCTGGCCCTTCTTGTAGGCATTCAGCACGCTGACCGGCCAGGCATCGCTGGAGAAGGCCAGCCAGGCTGTGCCATACCGGTCGGTATCAATGTTCAGGAAGGCAGAAGGGATATCGTGGTTTTCATTCACGCACTTTTCAGGCAGCGATGCGGGCAGGCCGTCTGACGGTTCGTAGGGGTTGAAGCGGCGCAGGTGGCCCTGTTCGCTGACTTCGTAGGCATGCCAGACCTGCTGGTCCAGCAGCACATACAGGTAACCCATGCGCAAGGTGCGCAGGCCCATCTTGGCTGTAACGTGCAGGCTACCGGCGACGGTGGTGACGCAACCTGGGCGCGCATCCGGCACCAGGGCGCGGCGCAGCGGCAGGATCGGCAGGCCCTGGCGCTCGCAGGACATGCACTGGTCGTGCGGCAGCCCGGCTTCGGCTGCCGCAATGGCGATACGTTGGCTGAGGGTCATAAGCGCCTCTCGGCTTCAGGTAGGGGATCGATCAGATGGCACCATTGCGCCTCGGAGTAGCGGGCGAGCATCGGGGCGAGCGGTCGGTGATCGCCGACGGCGGCGTCTACCATCCTGCGCACCGCGGCAACGGTATGGAGCCTGGGGTGGATGCACAGGTGATGGAGGGCAAACACCACAATGTCTTCCTGTGTGCTCAAGCCCAGTCCGCGAGCGTCATCGATATGGTTGGATACACGCACGGCGGCAAATGGCGGTATCTGGCAATGGCTCGCGTCGTGCGAGCCCGCGCGCAACACTCTCCACATAGCCAGCACTTGCTCGATCAACGGCACGTCATCCTGGATGCGCCGGGCAGGCCCCGGCAAAGGATGGCGCTGCCCGCTTTGCCCTTTCAGGCTCGACAATCTGCCGCCACTGCTCAGGAACAGCCAGTTGCTGACCGGCCACCACGGGCCTTGCTCGACCCGTTCAAACGTTGCTGCAAGCAATTCCAGGCGAACAGGTTCGTAGACCGGATAGAAGCTGAACGCCCGCTCGGCATTGGGTATTCGACACAGGGCCGAGACATGGGCGGCTAGGGTGACCGGCGCAGCCTCACTGAACAGCCAGCCGCTCAGGTAGCGACGGCGCTGATGCAGCCCTCTTTGCGCTGTGCGCGCGGTCAGCTCCAGCAGCGTGCGGCTGGGCATCGCTCCGGGTGAGGCCAGGCATACCAGTACCGGGTGCAGGTGGGGTGCATGGGCCAGATCAGCCCTGTACACTCGGGTCAACGCGGCCTCGCCCAACGCTTCGCGCAGTTGTGCAAGCAGTGCATGGTCGCTTCTACCCGCGATGGCAAGGGGGTCTATCAGTACATGACAATGCAGGTGCGCCGCATGGTGCCCTTCTATGATGTTGGCCAAGGCCTCGCTACTCATCACGACTTGGCCTCGCACTGGTTGCTGGCGTCAGGCGTAAGCTCAAGTGGCTCGCTACTGGCGTTCCCTTCGCCAGTCGCCTTGGTCTGCCCCTGTAGGTCGAGTGTCAAGCCGCTGATGGTAATGCCCTGGGCATCCAGCACGATGCTGGCGCCAGGGCTTCTGAACTCGATGCGTTCACTGGCCAGCAACTGATAGACCGTCGTGCGTTGTTGCACCCCCTGCCCGACGCTGATCGATTGAGCCCCTTTGATCACAAGCTCGCTGTTGTTGCCGATGACAACCCGCTGGTTGGCCCCCGTTGTCTGGCTGCGGTTGTTGCCCACTTGTTCGTTCAGGTCATGCTTGATGTCCACACGGCTGTTTTGCCCAATGACCTGGGTATGGTCACGGGCCGTGTCTTGGCGGAAGTTGCTGCCGATGCTCAGTTGCTCATCATTACCGACCTGCTCCACGCGATTGCGCCCAATAGTCGTGGTTTCGTCATTGCCCACCACATTGACCTGGTTCCTTTGGGCATGGATGAACACTTCTTCTTTGCCCAGTTCATCCTCGAAACGCAGCTCGTTAAAACCATCGCCCTTATGGGTCTGGCTCTTGATGGTCATCCGCGTCTTGTGCTTGGGCAGGTCATACGGCGG